>CACXEL010000055.1 GCA_902766655.1 uncultured Lachnospiraceae bacterium
GTCAACTGCTACGGCGCAGACGATGTCCGTGAAGGCGTTGCAATCATGTGGCATGAAGGCGCCGATGTCTCCATCACCGGCAACTCCACCAACCCCACACGTTTCCAGCATCCTGTCGCAGGTACCTATAAGAAAGAGCGCTGGGAAGCCGGCAAGAAGTATTTCTCGGTTGCTTCCGGCGGCGGCACAGGCCGTACTCTGCATCCGGATAACATGGCTGCAGGTCCCGCTTCCTATGGTATGACGGATACTCTTGGCCGTATGCACTCCGATGCGCAGTTCGCAGGTTCTTCCTCTGTTCCCGCGCACGTTGAGATGATGGGCTTCCTCGGCGCAGGCAACAACCCGATGGTTGGTATGACTGTCGCTGTCGCTGTTGCTGTTCAGGAGGCTATGTCCAAATAAGTGATAGTGTTCGGATAAGTGAATTTGTCTGGATAAAAGCACTGTTCAGGCTCCCGAAGATGCTTCGGGAGCCTTTATTAATGGGAACTTCGACTTGTCTTGGCAGCACATCGCGTATCGAAATATGTGCGCGCTGATCATAAGTGAGGGGCAAATAGTATTTGATTCTCACCCCAGATTGAACGAGGAATATACGATGAATCATGCGGAGGAAGCCAGAGCCCTGTTTCTGCAGGGATATAACTGCGCGCAGGCTGTATTTTGCGCGTTTGACGATCTGACCGGGCTGGACCGTGAGACGTCCGCCCGTTTGTCCTCTTCCTTCGGAGGGGGTATGGGCCGCATGCGGGAAGTCTGCGGTACAGTGAGCGGCGCCCTGCTGGTATTGGGACAGGTCTGCGGATACGCGGACCCGAAAGATCTGAAAGCAAAGACAGACCATTATCATCTGGTACAGGAATTTGCCCGGCGGTTCAAGGAAATCAACGGTACGATAATCTGCCGGGAGCTTCTCAAAGGTGTCAGGACAAGACCGGGTTCGGACCCGGAGGAAAGGACACCGGAATACTATGCCTCCCGTCCTTGCCTGAGGCATGTGGGTGAGGCTGCGCAGATCGTAGACGAAATGCTGAAGGAGCTCGGCATCTGATTTCAGAATCACCGATGTTTTTGTAACTGCAACTGTCAGCCAATCGATATGTCCCTGTTGACAGACAGGATATCATCTGCCGACAGTATATCCGGAGATAAAAAGAGGGTACCGGGATGCATCTGAAAAGAATACTCGTAATAGGCAGCCCGGGATCCGGCAAGAGCACTTTTTCCCGGAAACTGAGAGACAGAACAGGGCTGCCCCTCTATTACCTCGATATGCTTTTTCATAATCCTGACAGGACGACCGTCAGCCGGGTGGAGTTTGATGAAAGGCTGTCTCAGATCCTTGACCTGGAAGAGTGGATCATAGATGGTAACTATCAGAGGACACTCCCGATGCGATTTGAGAAATGCACACATATATTTCTGTTCGATCTTCCGCTGGAGCAATGCCTGCAGGGAGCAGAAGCCAGGATCGGGCAGAAGAGAGAGGATCTGCCATGGATCGAAACGGAGCTCGATCCGGATTTCAGGGACCATATTCTGGACTTCCATAAGAATAAGATTGCCCGAATATATGAACTGTTGGAAGAGTATAAGGATTCCAGAAAGATAACGATCTTTCGTTCCAGAAAGGAAGCGGATGATTGGATAGACGATTTGTGTTCACAGGGGGAATATGATAATGAGCCTGCTGGCCCCTGATATTAGGAATGGAAAAGACTGGGAATTGCGCTTACAATAGATTCCATGCGCAAAAGGCAGTCGACAAAGATGATTTCGAAAGAGAGACCGCTTCTGCGCGTGAGCTGAGAGAACAGGAACCCAACATTTGTTAACGGGATCCGGATGCAGCATACAGAAAGCAGATGGTCGCAAGATAGAGCGGAGGAGGATAATTGGCAGCAATCTCTTTTCTCACATCAGAGATGCTTTTTACAGCGATCTGGCTGCTCGTAAGGGGATGGATCTGGGTAAAACAAGGCAGATTGGATTGGAAGCGGGAGGCAGTCCTGCTCTTGATGTATTTCAATCTTGCTGTCATCATCCGATTTGTGTTCTTCCCGAGAGCATTGGTGGCCGGACACATACAGCCTCTTGTTTTTGAAGCGGCAGCCATATTCCCTCTGCGCATAAATCTGGTCCCCCTGGTCCACCTCTTCAGTTATGGCAATGCCAGGAATATGATCTGGAACGTGGCCGGCAATGTGGCGATGTTCATTCCCACCGGCATTGTACTGCCTGTCGTTTACAGTCGACTGAACAGCTTCCGGAAAACAGTCGCAGCCGCCGCGCTTATTTCATTTTGCATAGAGATCCTGCAGTTACCTTTCGCCTCGCGGGCTTCCGACGTTGATGACCTGATTCTGAATACGCTTGGAGCAGCGGCAGGTTACGGAATCTATGCAGCATTTAAGCGGCTTAAGCGTTGACTTTCAGGTTGTCTGAATGTTTACGTGAATGGACAAAACAGCAAGACCCTGAAAACAAAAGTGCTCGCAACAGGAAAGGTGAAAGAAAATGGCAGACAGTGACGAAAAGAAAAAAGCAGTGAAAACAGAGCAGATCATTGATATTCTGTGCCTTGCTGCATCCTATGGAGTTCTGTTTTTACTTCCTGAAAAGATCAGTATTGTCTTTTATCTGATCTTTGGGGTATCCGCGTTTCTCTTCTGTATCGGTTTCTTCCGCCTCGGGCTTTCCTTTGACCCGCCGTCACATTCCGGAGGGGTAATAATCGCCGGATTGCTTTATGCAGTATTTGGAGTAGTGATCAATGTGGCTGGCCTATATGCTATTCTTCAGGATCATGGAAGTGCACGGAGTATTGTGACAGCGATACTTTTGATGATAGAAGCGCTTGTGCTGTTCTCCATGGCAGGGAGCGGATTTAAAACGCCGGGATATCAGAGCCTGACAGCCATTCTGTTCCGCGTCATTGCCGTTCTCCTGATCTTATTTGCGATAGTGTTCGTGATTTGGAGGCGGTTTATGGATACATCTGTGATCGTTTCACTGCTGCTTTTGATTGAAAGCATATTCCTGTGGGGGATGGCCAACGGAAAAATCCCTTTCAATACGCTGAGCTCTGAAATACAGACCGTACCGGGACTCCGGGTTCCGATCACGGAACTGCAGCAGACCTTTGCCGGTGTCAGCACACAGCTGGGCTGCCCGTGGATTGGAAAGATCGATACGATAAAACAGGATTCCATCATCTACGGTCCCTCAGAAGACGGTTTTGTTGTCTATGGCTATTATCTTTTCGGGCGTTTTTATGTCGCGGGAAGTACGAACCCGCTTTTTCCCGACCCTGAAGATGCGCAGGGACACATGATTACAGAAAAGCCCGTGAGCAGCGGCCTTCTGCTGAGTAAGGAGGAGCTTACGGAAGCATACGTAAAAATGTTCACTCGGTATGCGGAGAGCGGAATTGCACAGTGGATCACTGCTTACCCGGAGGAATTGATTTCCGGGGGGCAGTAATTACCTGGCTTTTAGGGAAAAGTATCAATAGAACAGTTATAAGAGATTTTTCGTGCCAATTATGCATTTGTGAAAGCTCCGGATAGGATTATGCTTTCAGGATTGCCGGAAAAATGGTATTATTGACCCGAGGACATACTGGACAGACAGTTATTGCAAGGGGGTTTTTTAGCGGAATAAGGTAGTCCATATACTGTATTACAGGAAACAGGATATTGATAATAGTATTGTCAATGAAAGGGGAATGTACGATGCAGCATAATGCAAACATGTGGATCATGAGACCTTTCAACGGGCTCTTCCTGGGGATATACGCCGTTCTGATTATTCTTCTCACGGTCGTCAGCTGGCGTCTTCGCGGCAAATCTTTCAGGTTCCGGAGAAATGTATTGAGTGCCATGTGTGCTTTCAGTATGGTGGGCTTCTTTTTTTATAAGTACTCCTTATCGTTTGACAAAGAGTACATGATGCTCTACGAGAATCTGGGCGGTTTTAACTGGTGGAGGGAACTGCCTCTGCAGCTTTGCAATATCAATATGATGCTGATCCCGATCTCCGTATTTAAAAAGAACAGGCCTCTTATGGCTTTCTGTTTTTTTGTCGGATCCCTGGGTGCTATCATGGCTATCGCCATTCCTGCTTACGGATTTGAGGGATATTCTATTTTACTCCCGAGGATGCTTGGCTTCTATGGGACACATTACATGCTTGTCATGGAGGCGCTGGCACTTGTCACATTCGGTCTGTATCAGCCTGAACTGAAAGATCTCCCGGGAACGATTGTCATGCTGTTCCTGATAGCTTTCCTCCTCCATGTTTTCAACATGTTTTTTCGGTGGACAGGTATCTGTCCTAATGTCAACTACTTCTACACGGTCGAGCCGGAGGGGAATGCAGCTCTGGAACTGTTCTACAGATGGATTCCATGTCCGTATCTGTACCTGCTCCCGTGCGCTGTCATGCTGATTCCCTATATGCTGGCGGTTCTTGGCATCATTCGATTGATCAGGAAGATGATCCCTTGACCTGGTGAGATGCGGTCTTGTGGTGATGGATGGCGGCGACCACCGTTTCAATGCCGAGCCTGGGATGCAGCTTCCCGATGACCGTATCATGCACAGATCCGGCAGAAAAACGCCTCCGAGCCAATTGGCTCAGAGGCGTTTTTGTGTACCTTGCTTACTTTTTCAGCGCCAGGCCATCCTTAAAGGCTTCGCCGACACGTTCTGTGACCCTGTAGTAACCGTGTGTGTAGGGGTCAAAGGCGATGGCGTTGACCAGGGACATATCGACCTTTCCGTTCACCATCACATGTTCATCTGCGGTGACGTTGACGACCCTGCCGATCACGCCGCATCCGTACTCGTTGGACTGGTATTCGATGAACTCGCACTCCAGACACAGCGGGAATTCGTTGATGACAGGGGCGTCTACGGTCTCTGCCTTGCTGGCGGTAAGGCCGCTGCGGGCGAATTTATCAAGGGTGTTATTTCCCGATGCGATGCCAAAGTAGTCGGCCTCCACCATATGGTCCGCGTCCGCTATGCTCACGGTGAAGGCACCTCTGGCCTTGATGTTCTTCACAGTCTTGTGGGACTCGGTCAGATTCAGAACGACGGTGTCCCGCTCCTGCATGGTGCCCCATGCGGCATTCATCACGTTGACGCTGCCGTCTTCATTGTACGTTGCGATCATCAGCACCGGCATCGGGAAAATTCCTTCGGTGATTTTAAGCTTTTCTCTCATGGCTGTGTCCTCTTCTCTGTAATTGGATGGGTAGGAACATGTGTCCTTCCAACAATTATAACTGTTGTGGAAATGAATTCAAGTATCGACATTATGGGAATGAATTATTCCTGGAGAAAGTGTAAATCAGCTGGTACCATATCGAAGAATAGTCAGAGCAGCTCTTTCATACGGATCTGATCAAGCAGGCTCCCGTCGCGGTAAAGGACGTCGGCCACTACCCGGTCCCCCATGATAAGAGGCTGAGGCCTGCCGGAAAGGTTTTCCGCCCTGGCCTGCAGCTCGCGGATATCCACTACGGGGAGCTTTGCATCCCGTAGCCGTTGTTCCAATTCCCGGTTCAACGGGTTGACGGCCATGCCGTACTGGGTCACCAGCAGATCCACGGTGGAGCCGGGTGTGGAAATGCAGTTCACCCGGTCCACAATCAAGGGCAGGCGCGCCCGGATCAGCGGCGCTGCGATGATGGTGAGCTTTGCGCCGGCCGCCACATCGCTGTGCCCGCCCGAGCCGCCCATGATCACTCCCCTGGAGTCGGTATGGACGTTGACGTTGAAATCGGTGTCGATTTCCGTGGCACCAAGGATCACAGCGTCCAGCCGGTCGGCGATACAGCTTTTCGCCGTTGGCGAGGCGTACTGGGTGGCTGATACCTCCCTGTGCCCCGGGTTCTTCCGCAGCGATTCCACAGCTGTCAGGTCAAAGCACTGGACGTCCATGAGGCTTTCAAAACAGCCGCTCTCCAGCATGTCCACCAGATACCCGGTGATGCCGCCCATACAGAAGCTCCCGTGGACCTCCTTTTTCAGCATGATTTCCTTCAAATACATGGCTGCGGCCAGGGTGGCGCCGCCGGCGCCGGTCTGGAAGGAGAAACCGTCCTTCAGGAGTCCTGAATGCAGGATACTGTCGGCCGCGTATTTCGCGATGCGAAGCCCGACCGGATCCCGCGTGATCCTGGTGGTGCTGGAGACGATTCCCCTGGGATCCCCGATAGAGTCCACGGTTACCACATAGTCCACCTGCGTCTCCGGAATGGAGAAGTCGACCAGAGGATAGTCCACCAGATTATCGGTCACGACGATGACACGGTCGGCAAATTGGGCGTCCGGCATGGCGTATCCCAGGGAACCGCAGGCCGAGCGGCCGTATTTGCCTGAGCAGTTGCCTTCCGGATCGGAGGTGGGCGCCGCGATCACGGCGATATCAATATGGATCTTCCCGCCCTCAATGTCCGCCGGCCGGTGGCCGTGGGAGCGGAAGACTGCTTTTCTCTGTAATTTTCCCGCAGAAATGGCCGCTCCCATATCCCCGCCGGCATAGCCGGTCTCGATGCCGGTGATCGTGCCGTCCTCCATGGCGGCGATGATGGGGGCATGGACCTGGAAGAGGGCGCTTGCGCTCAGGGTGATATCCCGGATTCCCAGCTCCCGGAGAGCCGTCACCGTCATCACCAGAACGGCGTCGCCGTTGCGCAGGTGATGATGAAAGGAGAGCGTCATTCCGTCCCTGACTCCGGCGGAGACCAGGGCGTCTTTGATGGATGCTGTCAGTTTGCTCATATACGCGCCTCCTTAAAAAATGTCGCCGTAAATGGTGCGCGCAGCGTCAAACACCTGCTGCGCCCGGGCCACGATCGGTGCATCGATCATCTTGCCGCGAAGCGCCACCACGCCCAGACCATTTTCCTTTGCCTCCGCTATGCAATGCAGGACCTCACGGGCATAGTCAATCTCCTCCTGGGAGGGGCTGAAGACCTCGTTGACCGTGTCAATATGGCGGGGGGAGATGACCAGTTTGCCGCCGAAACCAAGGCCTTTGGCAAAAGCCGCATCCGCCCGCAGGCCTTCCATGTCGTTGACGTCGGTGAAAGGTGTGTCGATGGCCTCCACACGGGCGGCCCGGGCAGCGCACACCAGCCGGGTCCGGGCATACAGGATTTCCATGCCCTCCTTTGTACGTTTGGAGTGGAGGTCCGCGGTGAGATCTTCACCGCCAAGTACCAGGGCCTTCACCCTGGGGGAGGCGGAGGCTATGGCAAAGGCCTGCTCGATGCCCATGGCGGTTTCCAGCAGGGGCATGAGGCCGACGGAGCCGGTCTCCATGCCGCAGGCCCTCTCGATGGCTTCCATTTCCCGGCAGATGAGGCGGACCATGTCCGCGCCGTCCACCTTGGTGGGCAGAATGCAGTCAGGCCTTTCGGGCAGGACGGCCTGCAGATCCTCCCGCCAGTAGTCCGTGTCGGTGGAGTTGATCCGAACCACCAGAGTCCCGCTGTGGTCCTTATGCGTGCGCAGATAGTTGCGCACCAGGATGCGGGCGGAATCCTTCTGCGAGGGCGCTACTGCGTCCTCCAGGTCCAGGATCAAGGCGTCCGCTCCAAAGGAATCGCCGTTGATGAGCATATTGGGGGTATTGCCCGGCAGAAATGCCATGGAACGGATCATACTACCACCTCCTTCACAGCTGCGCGGCGGATCGCGGTCTCCACACGGGCGGCGATGACGCAGTCCAGGGCACCACGGTCCTGAATCGTAATGCGGCCGCTCGTCACGCCGAGGCTTTCCACGGTCTCCCGCGCGGCCCTCTCGATGGCATCGCCGTAGCGTTCCATCACAATGGATTCGATCTCATAGCGCACGCTCTCCCCGCCTTCGGGGGTGACCGTGACCATGCAGTCACTGGATTCCAGTGTTCCGGCCATGGCCGGCTTTTGGATCTTCATGGCTTCTCCCCTTCCTTTCTTTTCATGTGCGTCCAGACACATTGCAGTGCAGTGTGTTTGCTTTTGATTATATTTTATGCCATTTTTTTGATTCTGTAAAATGCAAACAAGCCAAAGCGCAGGCTGTTTCGGGAAAGCAACGATTCTTAACAAAAACGGTCCCGGAATGTGAGGTTTGGTTGGTGGACTGTCTCTCACAGGGCAACTATAATAATGTTAAAAATAATTGCGAAGGTGGGATAAATATGAGAAAATACTACTTGGACAATATCCGCTGGATGACAGTCGTGACAGTTGTGTTCTATCACGTTCTCTATATGTACAACAGTGAAGGAATCCTTGGCGGCCTGGGTAAGATTACAGACCTCAATGTTCAGTATTACGACGCTTTCATGTACCTGGTCTATCCCTGGTTCATGCCGGTCCTCTTCATTGTCGCTGGAATCAGCTCGTCACTGTATCTGGAAACCCACAGCGGAAAGGAATATCTGAAAAGCAGGACACAGAAGCTCCTGGTGCCCTCGACCCTGGGCCTCTTTGCTTTTCAGTTCCTGCAGGGCTACGTCAGCATGTCGCTGGGCACGGCCTTTTCCGATCTGGCGAAGGAGGGTGTGCCGAAGCTGGTCATCTTTCTCATCATGCTGGCATCCGGAAGCGGAGTTCTGTGGTTCTGCCACCTGCTCTGGCTCTACAGCGTATTGCTCCTTCTGGTCCGCTGCCTTGAGAAGGGAAGATTACAGAGGCTTTGTGAGGGCACGCCGCTCTGGGCGATTGCACTGCTGTTTTTCCCTGTGTGGGGAGCGGGGCAGGTCCTGAATACACCCATCATCGCGGTCTACCGCTGCGGCTTTTACCTGGCATTTTTCTTTCTGGGATACTATGTGTTCTCCCGTGAGGGGGTCATGGAGAAGCTGAAGAAATATGCCCCGGCACTGATCTGTATTGCGGTGGTCCTCTGTGTCACATTTACTATACTATATTTCGGAGACAATTATGCGGACAAGCCCGTTAACCGCGGCGCGCTGTACGCGGCGTGCGCGTATTTCGGGTCCCTGGCCCTGCTGGCGGGAATGGCGAGATTCGGTGATTTCAGTAACTCTTTCACCAGGTGGATGAGCAGGAGAAGCTTTGGAATCTATGTGTTCCATTATCTGGGGATCTCGTCGGTGGCCCTTTTTATCGCAAAGCCAAAGCTCCTGTCTGCGCCGCTCTGCTATCTGCTGAGCCTCACGGCCGGTTTTGTATTCGGATTCGGGCTCTATGCCATCATCTCGAGAATTCCCGTCTACCGCTGGCTGGTGCTGGGACTTGGGAAGGAGTCACGCAGATAAGCGTCTGGATGAGAAAATGCGTTACACGGAAGAGCTTAGGATGGGTCGGGAAGGGACCGCACAGGTAAGCTCCTCGATGGATCGCACGGAACACTCATGTTAAGGAGAGAAAGAAGATGTTCAAGGATAATCTGATCCAGCTGCGGAAAATACAAAGGATGACGCAGGAAGACCTGGCGGAACGCGTCGGCGTGACCAGGCAGGCCATTGCAAAGTGGGAGAGCGGCGATACGGTTCCGGACCTGGAAAAATGCCGGCTCCTGGCGGACGTGTTCGGGGTAACCCTGGATGACCTGGCCAACTATGAGTCGGAGGAGAATATGGGATTGAACCTGCCGCCCAAGGGAAAGCATCTCTTCGGCGTGGTGACGGTAGGGGACAAAGGGCAGATCGTCATACCGGCCAAGGCGCGGAAAATGTTCCGCATCTCCGCAGGGGATGAGCTCGTGGTACTGGGGGACGAGACCCAGGGGTTGGCAATCATGAAGGCCCAGCAGTTCCTTGCTATAGCAGAGGCGATACGTGACCTGCAAAAATAAGGCGGCCGGATCCGGAAGGGAGAGGATGCGTCCTGTCTGCATTTGGCAGATGAAAAAATGTCGTGAAATGTATGGGCGAAGGGAGCCGGACAGGTCTTTTCGCCCGTTATTTTTTATGACCTGGAACAGCCGCCTGGCTGTGCCTTTCTGACAGCCTGACAGGGCGTGGCGGGCCGGCATAATATATACCGGGAAAAACAGGGAGAATACTTTCAGGGAAAAACCAATCGTGGTATCTTTAATATAAAGGGCAGCAGAAGAAATGTCGGTGGGAATACGGATCGGGAAACAAGGAGGATTCGATGGAAGTATGGGACGCATATGACAGGGAATGTAAAAGAATCGGGGGCATGACTTTGCTCCGCGGGGAAGAAATCCCGGAAGGCGTATACCACCTTGTCTGCGATATTATCGTGAGGCACACGGACGGAGAGTACCTTCTTATGCAGCGTGACAGGCGAAAGCATTTCGGCGGGATGTGGGAAGCCACGGCCGGCGGTTCTGCCTTGAAAGGGGAGGATGCATACGCCTGCGCTGTCAGAGAGCTTCGGGAAGAGACCGGCATCCGCTCCGATTCCCTCGCTGCGGTCGGGCAGGTCATAAGCGACGAATACCATACCATCTATGTGGAATACCTATGTGTAACGGACTGCGATAAGGACAGCATCATCCTTCAGGAGGGTGAAACGTCCGCCTATAAGTGGGTCACGGGTAATGAACTCATTTCCATGAAGTCAGATGAACTGGTGACGGATCGGATGCAGAACTATATTGACGAGCTGAGGCGGTAAGGGCCTGGTTCACATACGACGTGTTTCCGACGTGCGATGAGAGGTGGAAAAATGGATATGGAATGGGTGGAAGGATTCTGCATCTTTGTTTCTTCCGGCAAAAATGAAGTCATCATCTCCGCAAACAGAGAAGGCCTGCTCTCCCTCGCACGCCAGCTTGAGGCACTGGCCGAAGGGATGCCGGGAGACCATATTCACTACGATGCGTTCAATTCGCTGGAGGAAGGATCGGCGGACCTGATTATGGAACGATGGTAGCAGTCAGGAAATGAAAGCATCCGGGATCCGGCTGTTCCCATAGCTCCGCAGGTGGATGACCTTCGGGGCTTCTCCGGGGGAAGGAGGAAGGTTTTGAACATCACACAGATCAAGTATGTCCTGGAGGCTGCTGGCTCGGCTTCCATGAGAGAAGCGGCCTCGAAGCTCTTTGTGTCGCAGCCGGCACTTTCTGCCAGTATCAAGGAGCTGGAGGAGGAGCTGGGAATCCTGATCTTCGAGCGCACCAACAAGGGAATCACCCTGACGGATGCCGGACGGGAATTCGTCACCTACGCGAAGAAGGCGATGGCCCAGTATGCGATCCTGGAAGACCGGTATCTGTCCAAGGATGTGGACAAGGAGCGGTTCTCCGTCTCCGCCCAGCACTATAACGTGGCGATCCGGGCCTTTATGGATGTGATCCGGGACCTCGATCCGGAGAAATATGTTTTCTCCATCCACGAGACCAGGACCAGAGACGTCCTGGAGGATGTGAGCAGCCTCAGGAGTGAGGTGGGCGTGGTCTCATTTTCCGGAGCCAGCGAAGGAATCATGCGAAAGCTCCTTCGGGAGTATCAGCTGGACTTTGTCCCTCTCATGCAGAGAGAGACCTATGCCTACGTCTGGCATGACCACGAGTTCGCGGGGCGGAAGGAGATATCGCTGGAGGAGCTGTCCGGCTATCCCTGCGTATCCTTCGACCAGGGGGACGACAGCAATTTCTACCTGCCCGAGGAGGCTATGGCGGACTATGACTTCAAAAAGATGATCAAATCCGACGACCGGGCTACCACCATGGAGATGATTGCCGGCCTTGGCGGCTATTCCATCGGCATCGGCATGCTCACGGAGGACGACGTGATCCTGAAGGGCATGGTGTCCATTAAGCTGAAGGAGGAGGATCCGCTGATCATCGGATACATCACCCGGAAGGGGAGCCGGCTGTCGACTTACGGACAGAAGTATGTGGAGGAGCTGCTAAAATATAAAGAGCTGTAAGGAAAGCTGCTGATCCGGCGCAGGAACCTTATTGTAATCAGGAAGACCCGTTCCTCTGAAAGAGGCGGCTGCCATGTGCATGTCGTGACCGGGAAAAGGGAGGTGTAAAGAGATGTGGAAGTGCCCGAAGTGCGGACGCACCTATAAAAATGAGAACCAGAGTCATTTCTGCGGCAAAGCGCCCTCCACCGTCGAGGACTATATCCTCGCCCAGCGCGAGGAGATCCGCAGCCAGCTTCAGAGCGTGAGGCAGGTGCTGAGCAGCAGACTGCCGGATGCAGTCGAGAAGATATCGTGGTCAATGCCGACCTACTGGCAGGACCACAATATCATTCACTTTGCCGCGCAGAAAAAGCATATCGGCCTGTATCCCGGGCCGGAGGCGGTCGAGCACTTTTCCGAAAAGCTGGATGAGGCCGGTCTTAAGTACAGCAAGGGAACCATTCAGATACCGTATACCGGGGAACTCCCTCTGGAACTTATTGGCGAGATAGCAGACTGGTGCATCAGGACCGGGCACCATGCGTGATGGGTCTGCCGGAGACGGACTGCAGGGCTTGGACGCAAGGATCGTGACCATAGTATGGAGGAATGAAATGAAGAGAGAACTTGGTATTGCACGATGCGGCCTGGCCTGCTGTCTGTGTTCGGAGAATGTCACCTGCAAAGGCTGCAGACGGGACGGCTTCAAGGAGCTCTCCTGGTGCAAGGACGCGGAGTGGTGTGAAGTCCGCAGATGCGGAATCGATAAGAAACTTCGCGGCTGCTATGAATGTGAGCCGGCAGGATGCAGAAAGGGGCTGTATGCTGACAAGATCAAAGCCCGGGCCTTTGCGGAATTTGCGCGCAGGTATGGCGTGGAGGAGCTGCTGGATTGCCTGGAGCGGAACGAGCAGGCAGGTATTGTGTATCATCGCGAAGGCATCATGGGCGACTATGATTACTTTGACGACCTGGAGGAACTGATCCGTTTTATCCGGACGGGGGAGAGATGAACGCGGAGGAGGATCCGAATGGGTTTCTGGTTTTTTATGCTGGTCATGGCCCTGCTCATCCCGGTCACCATGCTTGGGGTCGGGTGGTTGTTCATGAAAAAAGCCCCGAAGGATATTGACTATGTTTTTGGCTACAGGACCAGAAGGTCTATGAAAAATGAAGCCACCTGGGCTTTTGCGCACAGGTATATCGGAAGGCTGTGGTTCATCTGTGGTCTGATCCTGCTTCCCATCGCAGTCATTCCAATGCTTTTGGTTATCGGAAAAGATGCGGATACTGTCGGAACGACGGGCGGGATCCTTACCGTGATTCAGCTGCTTCCCCTGGCCGGATCGATTATTCCGACAGAAAAAGCCTTGAAAAAACATTTTGATGAGTCCGGAAGGCCCAGGTAAATATCCCGGCTTTGAGCAAATATATGGAGGTATGAGAATGGCGCGACAATCCGTATTTGATATGAGCTTTGCCAAGGTCTATTCCGCCCTGGTCCAGAAGGCGGAGCGAAAGGGCAGGACGAGGACAGAGGTCGACGAGGTGACATCCTGGCTTACCGGGTACACCTCAGAGCAGATCGATGCTGCCATGCAGTCTGACCTGACATACGGAAAGTTCTTCTCCGATGCGCCGGCTTATAATCCGCGCTCGGTACTCATTTCCGGAAAAGTGTGCGGGGTCCAGGTGGAGACGGTGGAGGATCCTCTGATGAAAAAGATACGGCAGCTGGACAAGCTGGTGGATGAGCTGGCCAAAGGCAGACCCATGGAGAAAATCTTAAGGTGACCGAAGCTTCTTTTTGACCGCTCAATTATGTAACATCAGGAGGTGAATACATATGCCCCTTCAGAACATATATGACGATCCGGTCTTTTTCGAAGGCTACAGCAGGATCCGCGGGCAGGAAGTCAACGCCAATGTCCTCTTCGAGCAGCCGGCCCTGATGTCGCTCCTGCCGGATCTGCACGGAAAAACGGTGCTGGACCTGGGCTGCGGCATGGGCGGACACTGCGCGGAGTATGTCAGGCGTGGCGCGGAGAGGGTGGTAGGAATAGACATTTCGGAGAAGATGCTTGAGGCTGCCCGTCAGAAAAACGCGGATCCCCGCATCGAGTACCTGCTTATGCCCATGGAGGAGATCGGGAGGCTGAACGGGGGCTTTGATGTCGTCACGAGCTCTCTGGCCCTGCACTATGTCGAGGATTTCAAGGGGCTGACCTCTTCCGTCCACCGGCTGCTGAAGGCAGGCGGCGTGTTTGTGTTTTCCCAGGAGCATCCGCTCTCCACCTGCTTCTCCGGGGGCGAGCGCTGGACCCGGGATGCGGAGGGCAGAAAGCTTTACGCGAACATCTCGAACTACAGCGTGGACGGCGAGCGGGAGTCGACCTGGTTCGTGGATGGGGTGAAGAAGTACCACCGGACTTTTTCCAGCATCATCAACACACTCGTCGATGCGGGCCTTACCGTCACGCGCATACTGGAGCCGATACCCGACGCGGCCATGCTGGCCAGATACCCGGAGGAGAGAGATTCGCTCCATAAGCCGCTGTTCATGCTCGTACGGGCAGAGAGACCGCTTGCGGAAAGAATCATCGCCGCCTGCGGAAATGACTGTTCGGCCTGCCCGAGGTACACGGCCCACCCGTATGAAAAGACGGAAGAAGAGCTGCGTCACACAGCGGAGCTCTGGATGAGGATCGGATATCGTGACCATGTCGCTACGAATCAGGAGATATCCTGCAGTGGCTGCCGCCCGGAGAACTGGTGCAGGTATCGCGTTGTAAAGTGCTGTGAGGACAGGGGCATCAAGACCTGTGCCGAGTGCGCAGAGTATCCGTGCGGGAACATGCGCGAATGCTTTCAAGTGACCATGTCCTTCGAGCCGGCCTGCAGGGCGGCCTGTACCGAGGAAGAGTATGAGCGGCTGAGGAAGGCCTTTTTTGAGAAGGAAAAGAATCTGAACAGCTTACGCGGCCGACGGGGATGAGAAGACAGCGGAAACAGGTATGTGATGGGTTATTTCCCTTCCGGACAAGAACAGCAGGGCTGACGAGCCGGGGAAGGGCGATGGAGTACAGAAGATGCATTTTGTTGAGGCCAAGGGTATACTGACCGGCAGCGGCGGTCATTACGGGATGAATATTTACCGAGGATGCAGTCATGGCTGCATTTACTGTGACAGCAGGAGCCGGTGCTACCAGTTCACGCATCCCTTCGAGGATATCGAGGTGAAACGGAACGCGCCGGAGTTGCTCGAACAGGCTCTGAAATCAAAGAGACGAAGGTGCATGATCGGGACCGGTTCGATGTCCGACCCTTATATGCATTGTGAAGAGGAGCTGCGTCTGACCCGGAAGTGTCTGCAAATTATCCTGCACTATGGCTTCGGCGCGGCGATCCAGACAAAATCCGACCGGATCCTGCAGGATATCGACCTCCTGGATGAAATAAACCGGTCCGCCAAATGTGTCGTGCAGATGACGCTGACGACCTGGGACGATGACCTGTGCCGGATACTGGAGCCGAAGGTCTGTAATACAAAGCGCCGGATAGAGGTGCTTCGGGAAATGCAGGCAAGGGGCATACCGACCGTCGTGTGGATGACGCCGATCCTGCCTTTCATCAACGATACAGAGGAGAACGTCGCGTCCATATTGAACGAATGCGCCCGTGCCGGTGTGAAGGGCGTCATTGATTTCGGCATGGGACTGACCCTGCGGGAAGGCGACCGGGAGTACTATTACGCGGCGCTGGATCGGCACTTTCCGGGCCTGAAGGAGCGATATATCAGACGCTACGGAAATGCATACGAGCTGCCCAGCCCCAACGCCCGGGCTCTGAAAGAAGTCTTCCAAA
>CACXEL010000056.1 GCA_902766655.1 uncultured Lachnospiraceae bacterium
ACACGGAGCTTGGCATCCAGGTTGGACAGCGGCTCGTCCATGAGGAAGACCTTGGGGTTACGGACGATAGCACGGCCCATGGCAACACGCTGTCTGTGACCACCGGAAAGAGCCTTCGGCTTGCGGTCCAGAAGCTTGTCCAGGTCGAGGATCTTGGCAGCTTCCTTGACCTGCTGGTCGATCTGGTCCTTCGGAACCTTACGGAGCTTAAGACCGAATGCCATGTTGTCATAAACGGTCATGTGCGGATACAGAGCGTAGTTCTGGAAGACCATGGCGATGTCGCGGTCCTTGGGTTCGACGTCGTTCATCAGCTTGCCATCGATCTTGAACTCGCCGCCTGTGATGTCCTCAAGGCCAGCGATCATACGAAGGGTGGTGGACTTGCCGCATCCGGACGGTCCGACGAAGATGATGAATTCCTTGTCAGCGATTTCAAGGTTGAAATCCTTAACGGCCTTGAAGCCATTCGGGTAGGTCTTGTCAATGTGCTGCAGAGAAAGAGATGCCATTTTGTTTTCCTCCTGATATAATATAAAACCTTCCGCCGGAGCGGTTGTTTTCCTTTTCTTACAATGGACAGTATACCCAATCCGGCTCCCGTTTGGTATGGATATTCTGACAAAGAAAAAGCCGCTTTCCTGTCAAATTGACGAAAGAAATGTGCACCCTTCCCGTCAGAAACGGCGGATGGCATCCGATGAGTCGTCCTGGGCGGCGCTGACGGATCTTATTTCCACCTCATACCCGCCGGCCCCTGCCTCGACGAAGACCCTGTCGCCGGCGCGGCGGCCCAGCAGGGCCTTGCCGAAGGGCGATTCGATGGAAATGTAGCCATTCAGCGAATCCCCCCGGATGCTGGTCACGATGCGGAAGCTCTCCGTCTCGTCGTCCTCCGGGAAATAGACCTCCACCACCTTGTTGATCGCCACGCGGTCGTCGTCATTCGCATCGTCGATGATGATGGCGGTCTTCAGCATCCTGTCCAGATAGCCGATCCGGCTCTCGTTCTGGTTCTTCTCCCGCTTGGCGGCATAGTATTCAAAGTTCTCGGACAGGTCCCCCTGGGCCCTGGCCTCCTTGACGGCCTCGATCAGCTGAGGCCTCAGCACGAGCTTCCTGTGCTCGATCTCGGCCTCGATCTTGGCGACGTCGCTCCTTGTCAGTTTCTCACGCATGTTCCTCTCGCTTTCTTATCTTCCGTGCAGCCTGCTCCTCAGTCCTCCGCGAGGACCTCGAGCTCCAGACAGTCGAAGTCGATCTCCTCTATGAAGGAGTCCCGGGTAAAGCGCACCTTCTTCCTCCGCTTGAAATCACTAATATTGGACTCCAGCCAGATGGGCACGCTGAGGTCGAACTCGCGGCAGACCGCCTCCAGGGCATGAAAGACTTTGTGGGTCCGGGTGTCGGCGGTCAGGTCCTCTGCGACCATGTCCCTGATCATATGATTGTCTTTCCAGAGCTTGCCCCAGATACGCATACTTTTCTTCCTTTTTCAGTCTCTCTTCAGCCTGTACTGCTCGATCAGTCCCAGAATAATTCCGATGGCGTCCGCCTGGCTGGAGGAGGCCATGGCGTCGATGTAGGTCTGCCGGTCTGTGTACAGTTCTTCCACGCCGGCGACCAGCTTCTCCGTAGTCAGCGCTTCCTCCTCAATGACCATGGAATAGCCCTGCTCCGCAAAGCTTCTGGCGTTCAGGATCTGATCGCCGCGGCTGGCCTTCATGGACAGAGGAATCAGGAGGTTGGGCTTGTGCAGGGCCAAAAGCTCACAGATGGCGTTGGCCCCGGCCCGGGAAATGACCACATCCGCCATGGCGAAGAGGTCGGGCAGTTCCTCAGAAATGTATTCATACTGGCGGTAGCCTTCCTTCCCCTTCAGACTCTCATCCAGCTTGCCCTTTCCGCAGAGGTGGACAACATCCCACCGGGGCAGAAGCTCCGGCAGGGCAGCCCGCACCGCATCGTTGACCGGAGTAGCGCCGAGGGATCCGCCGATGACCATGATGACCGGCTTCTCCCCGGTCAGGCCGGTGAAGGTGAACCCGGCCTCGCGGCTGCCCTTGAGCAGCTCCTCACGGATGGGTGTTCCGGTGAGGACGGCCTTATCGGAATGCAGCATCCTGACGGTCTCCGGGAAATTGCAGCAGACCTTGGTGGCCATGGGCTTGCAGATCTTGTTGGCCAGGCCCGGCGTCATGTCCGACTCATGGGAGATGACCGGGATCTTCCGGCTGAAGGCTGCCCTCACGACCGGAACGGCCACGAAGCCGCCCTTGGAGAAGACGATGTCGGGCTTTATTTCCCGCATGAGGCGGCCGGCTTCGACGATGCCCTTGAGGACCCGGAAGGGGTCAGAGACGTTCTTTAAGGAGGCGTAGCGGCGGAACTTGCCCGTCGAAATGCCGTAGTAGGGAATACCCAGCTTTTCGATGAGCCCCCGCTCCATGCCCTCGTAGGAGCCGATGTAGCTGACCTCGTAGCCCAGCTCCTTCAGGTGGGGGATCAGGGCGATATTGGGGGTGACGTGGCCGGCGGTGCCGCCGCCTGTCAGGACGATTTTTTTCATTTTTATCCTCTTTTCCCCTCCGGCATGTTATACTGGAGGTAGATGAAGCACTCGCAGATCAACGCAGGAAGCCGTCCTTCGGGAGACGGCATACACGTGAACATATTAGACCATTTTGCGGGAATTTGCAACCGGAAGAGTTAGGAGGCCATTCATGAAGCTTACATTTATCGGGGCCGACCACGAAGTGACGGGAAGCTGCCATTTTCTGGAGGCAGCCGGCTTTAATATGCTCATCGACTACGGCATGGAGCAGGGTGAAGATATCTTTGAAAATGCCCCGCTGCCGGTGAACGCGTCCGACATCGATTTTGTTTTTCTCACCCACGCCCACATCGACCACTCGGGGCTGATCCCCCTGCTGGCCGCCAAAGGCTTCAGCGGCAGGATCCTGGCCACCAAGGCGACCTGCGACCTTTGCCGCATCATGCTGCTCGACTCCGCCCACATCCAGGAATTTGAAGCCGAGTGGCGCAACCGCAAGGGGCAGCGCGAAGGCCGCGAGCCCTACGTTCCCATCTACACCACGGAGGATGCGGAGCGGGCATTGACCTTCTTCGAGGCCTATGACTACGCCAGAATATATGAGGTGGCGCCGGGCATCCGGATCCGGTTCACCGACGTCGGCCACCTCCTGGGCAGTGCCGCCATCGAGCTGTGGGCAGAGGAGGATGGGACGACCCGCAAGATCGTCTTCTCCGGCGACATAGGAAATACAGACCAGCCCATCCTGAAGGATCCGGAATACATCGAGGAGGCCGACTACGTCCTCATCGAGTCCACCTACGGCGACCGCAGCCACGGCGGACGGATCGACTATGCGCCGGCTCTTGCCGCCATCATCCAGAAGACCTTCGACCGGGGCGGCAACGTCGTCATCCCCTCCTTCGCCGTCGGCAGGACCCAGGAGATGCTCTACTTCATCCGCCAGATCAAGGAGCAGGGCCTTGTCACCGGCCATGACGGATTCGAGGTCTACGTGGACAGCCCTCTGGCCATCAACGCAACGACCATCTTCAACCAGAACAATATGGACTGTTATGACGAGGAGGCCGTTGCCCTCGTGTCGCAGGGCATCAACCCCATCGATTTCCCGGGCCTCAGGACAGCCACCACCGCGGAGGAGTCCAGAGCCATCAATTTTGACAGGACCCCCAAGGTCATCATCTCCGCCTCCGGCATGTGCGAGGCCGGCCGGATCAAGCACCACTTAAAGCACAACCTCTGGCGCAAGGAAAGCACCATTCTCTTCGTCGGGTATCAGTCCGTGGGGACCCTGGGACGTGCCATTGTGGACGGCGCGGAGCAGGTCACTCTCTTCGGCGAGAAGATCGCCGTCCAGGCGGAGGTCACCGTCCTGCCGGGCGTCTCCGGACATGCGGACCGGGAAGGGCTCCTGGCCTGGGCTGCCGGATTCAAGGAAAAGCCGAGGAAATGCTTCGTCGTCCACGGCGAGGACGCCGTGACCGGGCTCTTTGTCCAGAGTCTCCATGAAGAGCTGGGCTGGAACGCCGTGGCTCCCTATTCGGGGACCCAGTACGACCTGCTCACCGGCAAGTGCCTCTTCGAGGCCACCCCCATCCCGATCGTGAAGAAGGAGCCGGCAGACGCCAAAGCTGTCTCCGGCCAGAAGGCCACGCCTTACACGCGGCTTGAAAATGCCCTCGAACGACTCAGCGCCCTGGTCCGCTCGAGCCGTCACCTGGCCAACAAGGACATGGGCCGGCTGGCCGACCAGATCCTGGGCATCGTGGAGAAGTGGGATCGGAAATAAAGACAGGCGGAGCCGCAGGGACCTCATGGATCCCCGCGGCTCCGCCGTTTTTTGTCTGTGTTCATTTTCTGCGTCTTACGCGTTGGCGGCCTGCTCCCTGGCGGCCGTCAGGGCCTTGGCCAGCTGGTCCGGGCAGGATGTCCCGCGGCCGCGGCAGTTGACGCCCTTCAGGCGGTCGATGACTTCATCCACGTCCATTCCCTCGACCAGGCGGGAGACACCCTGGGTGTTGCCGTGGCAGCCGCCCTGGAAAAATACGTTCCTGACCTTGTTGTCCTCGATCTCGAAGGAGATCATGCGGGCGCAAACGCCCCGTGTCTGATAATTGTACTGCATATTCTTCTCTCCTGTCACAGGGAGACCGCTGCAGGCGGACTCCGCTTCTCATCTTTCCTTCGTGTAAAATAAGGCGCCGGCTTTGCCGGCGCTGCTTTTGCTTCTTTCAGGTGTATTTATAAGGCAGACCGGCACGGATTGTCAAGCCCAAAAAGACCCCCGCCGAACCGATTTTATACACTCTTAATAAAATAAGGGATGAGAGAACACCCTGGGCCTCATTCCCGCCTTGTTTCCTCCTCCCGATCGCGCCGCCTTATGACCGGCATCTCCTTGACGTAGAGGAGGAGGGCAAGGAGAAAGCCGGCGATGAGACCGCCGATATGGGCCTCATTGGCGATGCCCTCGGATGCAAAGCCGAAATAGACGGAGAAAGCCAGCATGATGAGGATCTGCCGGATGGACAGGCCCCTGACATGCCCTCGGTGCCGCAGAAGCACCAGAAGTACGACGCCCATGATGGCGACCACCGCACCGGAGGCGCAGACGGAGACAATGTCCTCGCCCCTTCTCAGCTGGAAGGCCAGCTCCGCCAGGTTGCCGGCCAGACCTCCCAGGAGGTAGAGGATGGCGAATTTCACGTGTCCCAGCAGCCGCTCCAGGAACTCTCCCAACACGTAGAGGATCAGCATGTTGTTGAGCAGGTGGCGGATCCCCGAGTGGATGAACATGGACGAGACGAGTCTCCAGTACTCTCCGCCCATGACCAGGGAGGGCACCTGCCCGCCGGCCCTCCTCAGGACCGCCGCATCCCCGGTCGGGCCCAAAAAAATCTCAGCCAGAATAAAGACCGCTATATTGACGACGATCAGGGCGATCGTGACGGAAGGTCTGCGCTGTCTCATAAGTGTCCTCTCCTTTTATAAAAGCGCCCGGCCTGAAAAGGCCGGGCGCGGATAGTTACACGGCTGCGTCACTCTCGCCGCAGTGCCTCGATCGGATCCAGGTTGGCCGCCTTGACCGACGGCAGGAGCCCGAAGACTATGCCGATCACCATGGA
>CACXEL010000057.1 GCA_902766655.1 uncultured Lachnospiraceae bacterium
AACGACCTGATCGAGGAGGCTCCCAAAAAATCCCTCAAAAAGTGCCGTGTCACCCTGGGCAACACCATGATCCTCCTCCAGAACACCTACCCGGAGGATTTCCCGGCCCTGGAAAGGCTCCACAAGCTCTTCCCCAACAACTATGCCATCCAGATGAGCTGGCTCATGCGGAAGCTGGCCAAAGACGAGCTCGACGATGCCTGCGGGGAAGTGGTGAACAACTTCCTCTCCATCGAGAACTATGCCGCAAGTCCCAAGGTCCAGCTCGCGCAGGCCTATCTCCAGCTGAGGAGTGGCGGTACCGTGAGCACCAAGGCCCTCCACAAGCTCTACAGGATCCACCCGGACTACTTTGAGCCCGAGGACCTCATCCACCTCTCCTGGCTCTTCTACATGAGCGGAAATAACGACCGGGCCTTCGATTACGCCGCCGCCGGCTACGCCGCCACCTCCGTGACGAAAATGAAGACCGGCAAGTCCTCCGCCCTCGGCACCTCCCTCCTCCTTCCCGCCGAGCTCTACATGCACGATCCGGAGCAGTACACCATGATCAGCCCCCTCAGGATGCTGGCCATGACCCAGGCTTCCATGGAGGAGTCCGCGGCCTGGTTCCCCGAAAAGGCGGCTGTCCGCAACGAAATCATCTCCCTGCTGCTTGCCGACAGGCTGGGGAAGAAGGATGCCGGGGAAGCCATCGCGGAAAAGTCCCTGGCGCTCTTTGACGGAGACGAATTAGTCGACAAACTCTACACAGCCAGGACGAATTATCTGACCGGCGAAAATGCGGCCTGCCTTGCTGCCTGCGAGGAACTCCTTGCCCTCGAATCCATTTCCACGGAGGAGAAGTACAATGTCCTCCTGCTGAAGGCGGATGCCCTGATGGGCCTCGCCAAAGCGACCAAGTCGGATTACGAGAAGGAAGGGTATTATGAAGAGGCCCTGAAAGCCGTCAAATCCGTAAAGAAGACAGGTTACTCCTATATCGACTGTGTGACCAGGCTGAAGGTGATCTACGAAAACCTCAAGGAGACTTATCCGGATGAGGCAAAAGAGATGGAACGGCTCTCCTCGGCCTTCGCCGCCTGAGACAAAAAGCCGGAGAGCAGACTGCCGTCCGCCGCTGACCAGGCCAACGAGATGGAACTGCCGGCCTCGGCCTTCGCCGCCTGAAGCAAACTTCCGGAAAGCAGGCTGCCTTCGGCCGCTGACCAGTCGAACGGGCCGCGATGGAAACCCCTTTCATTCCCGGCACAAACAGGTAAAATCAGCAAAAATGCAGAGCGTGTGTGACCGCGAGGTCCGCACGCTCTTTCTGAAAAAGGCGATAAGTAATTCATTATGTATTACTATCAATCATACTCATCGTATTGCGCTTTCCTCTTTCTTCATTATTAATTAATAATTTATTTACCATTTCATCGGCGGGACCAGATAAGTTACCGCCGCTTCCGGAAGGACCTGACCATGATCCACGACAGGAGATTGATAGAAATCGAAGATATCCATGCCCCCGAGCTGGACGTCTACGCCCGTCTCAACGAGACCCAGCTCCGCCACTATTACGAGCCCCACGGAGGCCTCTTTATCGCGGAGAGCCCCCTGGTGATCGGCCGCGCACTGGATGCCGGATATGAACCTGTATCGGTGCTGGTGGACAGGAGAGAGCTCGCGGCCAATCCCACCGAGGAAATCCTTGCCCGCTGCGGCGACGTCCCCATCTATACGGCTACCCTGAAGGTCCTGGAACAGATCGTCGGATTCAGGCTGACCCGCGGCCTCCTCTGCGCCATGCGCCGCAGGGACCTGCCCGCCGCCTTTGACCTCATCCGCGGTGCCTCCCGCATCGCCGTCCTCGAAAATGTAGTCAATCCCACCAACGTCGGCGCCATCTTCCGCTCGGCGGCCGCCCTCGGCATGGACGCCGTCCTCCTGACCGCCGGCTGCAGCGACCCGCTCTACAGGCGGTCCGCGCGGGTCAGCATGGGCACGGTCTTCCAGATCCCCTGGACGCGCCTGCCGGAGGGGGACTGGATCCGTTTCCTGCAGGAGAATGGGTTCTCTCTGGCTGCCATGGCCCTCACGGAGAAGACCATCGGCATCGACGACCCGCGCCTGGCCAGTGAAGATTGCCTGGCCCTGGTCCTCGGCACAGAAGGAGAGGGGCTACTGGCGGACACGATCGCCCGCTGCGACTACGTCGTGAAGATTCCCATGGCCCACGGGGTGGATTCCCTCAACGTGGCCGCCGCCAGCGCGGTCGCCTTCTGGGCCGTCGGACACAGAAAGTGAAGGCATCTGTCCCCGATCACCGGCATGCCCCTGCCGTTCACCGGCCGTCAGAAACACACCGCGTCTCCTGATCAATTTATCCCCGGCTGCCGGCAGAGAGCGTTTCTTTCAACCACGCCCCGGCACCGCCTTACCGCAAAGACAAGACAAGGAGGATCAAGAAATGAAGAACAAGACATCCGGCATCAAACTGTGGCTCCTCATCTGGGGCCTCGGCCTGGCCGCCCAGATCTGCTGGAACGTGGAGAACCAGTGGTTCAACACCTTCGTCTACGCCAGGATCGGCAAGGATCCGTCCATCATCACGGGCATGCTGATCTGCAGTGCGGCCGCCACCACCTTCGCGACCTTCTTCTTCGGGACCTGGTCGGACAGGCTGGGGAAGCGGCGGGTCTTCATTTCCCTGGGGTATATCCTCTGGGGCATCTTCACCATCCTTTTCGGCCTCACCCAGTTCATCTCCCGGGACCTCTACCTCCTGGCCGGGATCAGCGTGGTCCTGGCGGACACCGTCATGAGCTTCTTCGGCTCCATGGCCAACGACGCCGCCTACAATGCCTGGACAAATGACGTCATGACCGATGAGAACCGCGGCCAGATCGGCGCCTCCCTGGCGACCCAGCCGGTCCTCGGCACGATCCTGGGCACCGTGGCGGGCGGCTTCCTGGTCGGCAGCGACAACAATTACATGCGGCTCTTCCTGGTCATCGGCGCGGCGGTCATCCTCTTCGGCTTCATCGCCATGTTCTCCATGGGCAGCGGGGACGACGTGGCCCCCTCGGTCCGCGGCTCCTTCTGGCAGCAGTTCTTCAGGGTCTTCGATTTCAGGGCCCTCTTCGCCATGCGGGAGCTCTTTCTCCTCCACCTCACGGTGGCGGTCTTCTTCATCGGCTTCAACACCTACTTCGCCTACATGGGCAACTACCTGATCTATTACCTCGGCTTCCCGGCCGACAAGATGGGCGTCATCGAGGCTGTCCCCCTGGTCCTTGCCATGCTGACCGCCGTTCCGGTATCGAAGCTCATAAATGCAGACAAACACGTCCGTGTCGTCCTCGCGGGCATCCTCGTGAACGTACTGGGCCTCATCATCCTCATGCCCGTCCGGCCGGAGACCGTGGACAACACGAAGATCTTCAATTTCCAGCTCCTTCTCGGCATCTTCGTCCTGGGCGTGGGCTATATCGCCTTCCTCCAGACCACCAAGATCTGGGCAAAGCGCCTCTATCCGGCGGACAGCCGGGGCCAGTTCGAGGGGATCTGGGTCCTCTTCTTCGTGCTGATCCCCATGATCGGCGGCTCCGTCATCGGCCAGGCGGTCGTCCAGACGGGCGGCGAGACCTTCCTGAACGCGGAGAGCGGGAGGCTGGAGTACATTCCCAACGGGAACATTTTCGTCGTAGGCGCCGTCGTGGTGCTCCTTTCCCTGATCCCCGCGCTGCTCACGGCCAGGGCGGAGAAGAGGAGAGTGGCCGGCTGATCTTCCCCGGCCCGCCCCTTGGCGAGCCTGCGTTTTCCCGCTCCGGAAGGAGGAAAACACGACCGGATTCCCCTGCAGCACCCCTTGGCGAGCCTGCGTTTTCCCCACTCCGAAAGGCGAAAAAAACGGCCGGATTCCCTTTTACTCTGCAGGCCTGACAGGGTCTGCATTTTCCGACCCGAAAAATGCTGGTTGATTTCTTCCTGATTTTGTTGGATAATAAGGAACTGGTCCATGCATGCGCCATGCAGGGACCGAAGCCGGCGGTGCCATTTCATGCCGGCTCCGTGAAAATAGCGGCCCGAATGGAGGGTATGGACCGTTATTAGCGCCAGGACCGGTAAGGTCGACGAGGACAGCAGTAATCGAAAGACTCGGCGGATGCTGCTGCGGCCGCGGGCGGGTCGAAAGGGCGGATGTAAAAAGCAGAATAAAGACTGTAACAGAGCGCCGTCCGATGCTCATCTGTTTCACCGGCACCGTGAACACACATATTTTCAGAAAGTCAAGGTTAAATATATGGGTAAATATTTTGGTACTGACGGCTTCCGCGGCGAGGCCAACGTGAACCTGACATACGAGCACGCCATCAAGATCGGCCGTTTCCTCGGCTGGTACTACGGCGAGCGTGTCGGCAGAAAGGCCAAGATCGTCATCGGCAAGGACACCAGACGTTCTTCCTACATGTTCGAGTACGCCCTCTGCACGGGTCTCATGGCTTCCGGCGCCGACGCCTACATCATGCACGTCACCACGACTCCGTCCGTGGCCTACATCACCCGGGTGGATGATTTCGACTGCGGCATCATGATCTCGGCTTCACACAATCCTTTCTACGACGACGGCATCAAGCTTCTGAACGGCAACGGGGCAAAGATGGACGAAGA
>CACXEL010000058.1 GCA_902766655.1 uncultured Lachnospiraceae bacterium
GATGAGGGTGAGAAAAATATCTTCGCTGGCCGCGGACGATCATACTGACCGCCGCAGCGGGGCAAGCCAAAGAGCTTGCTTCTGTCATTTACAGCTCGACCTTGAACTCGGTGGAGCCCTCGCCGTTCACGACATAGTAAGCGGCGCTCTCTTCCGGCTTGACATACACTTCGAAAGTCTTGATCTCAGCGCCTTCGTGGGCTGCCTTGTAGGCATCCATAGCCCTGGCGACAACTTCCTTGGCGGCAGCCTGTCTGCCCATGTACTCGATGAAGACGTTGACTTCCGGCTCAACCTTCTTGGTTGTTTTTCTTCTGGTGGTTTTCTTGACTTCCTTGACGACTTCTTCAGCCTTGTCGGTGACGGCCTTGACGGTCTCCTCAGCGACGGCCTTGACTTCCTCAACATTAACAACTGCTTTCTTTCTTGCTGCCATTTTTCATTTCCTCCAATGCATTCGGTATGATGCCCTTGCGGGGCGGGTAATCTTATTCAGGCGAAGTACATGTCTTCTCGTTATCGCTTCAGGATATTTTTCTCCTGGGACTTCCAGTCAATAGGAAACAATTGATAATGTCCCATCGCCGGGTATTATAAATCTGTTTATCGTATTTGTCAAATTTTTCCTTAAAAAATTAGTAATATTGCGGGGAGGGGTATGGCCGGTCCCGGGAACGCTGACTTGCTTAACCTTCGCCTTATGCGGTATAATCATTTTAACACATGGATGGGGGCTGTCTGTTCCCATCAGGTCTGTCCTGTTGCCGGCGCCTATATATGGCGGATGAGAGCGGGAGAGGTTTTCATTTTTAGGGAGAAGCGTAATGGAACTCAGAGTCAGAAGGGCAGCCTTCAAGGATATCCCCAGGATACAGGCTTTGCTTCATCAGGTGGAGGAGGTCCACAGAATGGGCAGGCCGGATCTCTTTCTGGATAATGCCGTAAAGTACACGGACGGCCAGCTGGAAGTTCTGATTGCCGACGATACCCGTCCGATCTTTGTGGCGGCGGACGAGAATGATGAGGTGGCCGGTTACGGCTTCTGTATGGTCACCGACTATACCGGCAGCAATTACATGCACCCGATCAAGGAGCTTTATATCGACGATCTGTGCGTGGATGAGGCCTTTAGACGCCAGGGCGTGGGGCAGGTCATTTACGACCACATTGTGGCATATGCCAAGGAAATCGGGTGTTATCATCTGACGCTGAATGTATGGGCCTGCAATCCCTCGGCCATGCGGTTCTACGAAAAACAGGGAATGCAGATGCTAAAGAAGGAGATGGAGGTCGTGCTCTGAGAGCCGGATACCATGGAAAATGAAAACACTCCTTCCCCGGAAGGAACCTGCTACACCTACATACTCAGATGCGCGGACGGGACCTACTACACCGGCTGGACCAACCACCTGGCGGAACGTGTGAAGACCCACAACGCCGGGAAAGGGGCCAGGTATACGAAGCCCAGGCGTCCGGTCACCCTGGTCTACTACGAGACCTTCGCGAGCAAGGAGGCGGCCATGTCCAGGGAATTCGCCATCAAGCGTCTGACAAGACAGGAGAAACAGGTGCTCATAGACGGATTTCAGGGAGAAAGATGCTGATAAATACGGGCATGCGGTCTCACAGTTCGCCGCAGGCAGTAAGACGTTCGGAGAGATATGATCCGTATGCAGGCATCGAGTCCCTGAAAGCAGGTGACAGAAATCAGATTTTTACTGTTAACAAAATGGATTTACAGAACTGACCAGATTGACGAGAGAAAGAAAAGGAGTTCTTTATGAACAACAACGAAGAAATCTATGTTATCGGGCACAAAAATCCGGATACGGACTCCATCTGCTCGGCCATTTCGTATGCCTATTTAAAGAATGCCATGAGCCGGAGCAAAAGATATGTGCCCCGCCGGGCCGGCCAGATCAATGAGGAGACGGAATTCGTTCTGAAATACTTCAACATGGATACACCGGATTACATGCCGAACGTCGGCTGCCAGGTCAGCGATATGACGATCGAGGACACGGAGGGTGCGCCGGCAGACGTCACAGTCCGTATAGCCTGGGAATATATGAAGGAGAGCGGCACCGTCACGCTTCCGGTCATGAAGGAGGACAATACGATCCAGGGTCTTTTGACTGTGGACGATATAGCGGACTACTTCATGGATTCTTACAACAAGACGATACTCGCCGAGGCAAGGACCAAGTTCTACGATATCGCTGAGACGGTCAACGGGACAGTGGTGGCCGGCAATGCGCATGGTTGCCTGATTACGGGCAAGATCCTGGTCGGTGCTGCCATGCCGGATAAGGTGACCGAGTACATGGGCCCCGATGACCTTGTCATTCTCGGCGACCGCGAGGATACCCAGCGGGCTGCCATTGAGGGCGGAGCCAGCTGTATTGTTGTCTGTCTGGCGGACGACGTGACTGAAGGGGTCAAGGCTCTGGCGGAGGAAAAGCAGTGCGTCATCATCTGCACGCGCTTCGACACCTATATCGTATCGAGGCTGATCAGCCAGGCTATCCCGGCCAGCTTCCTCATCCGCGACCAGCAGTTGCTCTCTTTCCGCCTGGACGACTACGTCGACGATATCCGTGACAAGATGGGCAAGTCCCCGCTCCACGATTTCCCGGTCACTGATTTCCATGGTACTTATGTGGGTATGATCTCCCGTCGGAGCCTCATCAACGTCCGGCGCAAGAAGCTCATACTGGTGGACCACACCGAGAAGTCCCAGGCTGTCGACAACCTGGAGCAGGCCCAGATCCTTGAAATCGTGGATCACCACAGGATCGGCACCGTGGAGACCATGCAGCCTGTTTTCTTCAGGGGTGAGCCGGTGGGCTGCACCTGCACCATCCTCTTCAGCATGTTCCGGGAAATGAACATTCCCATCCCGAGAGAGATCGCCGGACTTATGATGTCCGCCATCATCTCCGATACCCTCCTCTACCGGTCGCCCACCTGCACACCGCGCGACATCGAGGCCGGCAATGCCCTGGCCGCCATCGTGGGCGTCGATATCGAGAAGTACGCCAAGGAGATGTTCCGGGCCGGCAGCAGCCTGGAAGGCAAGTCTGCGGATGAAATTCTTCACCAGGATTTCAAGAAGTTCATCTTCGGCGAAACCGTCATGGGCGTCGGCCAGATCAGCTCCATGGACAGCTCCGAGCTGGTCACGATCGCGGAGAAGCTCCTTCCCCAGATGGAGATGGAAGCCCAGAAGAGCAACATGCAGATGGTATTCTTCATGCTGACGGATATTCTGACTGAGGATACTCTTCTCCTGACTTACGGCAAGGGCAGCGATGAGCTGGTCCTGGATGCCTTCGGAGCGGCCGTGGAGAACCGCCGGGCTACTCTCAAGGGTGTCGTTTCCCGCAAGAAGCAGCTGATTCCGTCCTTCATGACGGCCTTGCAGAGCTGAGGAAGACCTATGGCAAAAATCGAATGGAAGGCCGGCAACATGCTCTACCCGCTGCCGGCCGTTCTGGTGACTTCAAAGAGCGCGGAAGGACAGGCGGACGTCTGCACGGTGGCCTGGTGCGGCACGGTCTGCACCAACCCGCCTATGCTGAGCATTTCCCTGCGGCCTTCCAGAAAGACCTATGAAAATATCACGGAGACCGGCGTGTTCGTTGTGAATGTTCCCGGCGAGGACCTGGCCCGGGCGACCGATTACTGCGGCGTCCGCAGCGGGAAAAATGAAGACAAGTTCTCCGCCATGAATCTCACCCAGGAGTCCGCGGCCCACATAGACTGCCCTATGCTGGCGGAGGCGCCGGTCTCCATCGAGTGCAGGGTCAGAAAGACCGAAGAGCTGGGCTCCCACACCATGTTCATCGCCGACGTGCTGGCGGTGCATGTGGAGGATTCCTTCGTGGACGACAAGGGAGGTTTTCATTTCTCCGACTGCCGGCCGCTGGTATACAGCCACGGGGAGTACTGCGGACTTGGTAAAGCCTACGGGACCTTCGGATGGAGCGTCCGGAAGAAAAAAGGTACCTTGCCTGCGAAAAAGAAGGGTCAAAAGAGGTAATCATTCAGAGTTCCGGGTCTGGAATTCGGAAGCAATCTTTGCTGATGAAACAGTGCAAAAACGGAAAGATTGCGAAAACTTTCATTAAAGTCAGAAGCCATTTACAAAAAGGGATTTTTAAGATATGATATAAGGGTGTTCACTATTGCGCTTTTTTTTCAAATATGTTAAATTTCTGTTTCGGACAGTAATTATTCGAAGAGCGCCCGGTGCGGTCCGGGGGGTTATGGACCGTATTTCCGGCGGGACGGAAGTCCCGGTATAGCGGACAGCTTTGCACCGGCCTTAGGGGAGGGCGCGGGCCTCCGTTCAACGGAGATATAACAATAGAAGGGGAATACATTCTATGAATCAATATGTCATCAGAGGCGGAAATCCACTCGCAGGGGAGGTGGAGATCGCCGGCGCCAAGAATGCGGCGCTTCCGATCATTTCCGCTGCCATCATGTCCGATCAGAGTGTCACGCTTGAAAACCTGCCGGACGTCAACGATGTGAATGTCCTCCTGGAATCGATTGCCGGTATCGGTGCCCATGTAGAGCGCATCGACCGTCATACAGTCAAGATCAACGGCTCCACCATCCACGACTGCTGCGTGGAATACGAATACATCAAGAAGATCCGTGCGTCCTACTATCTGCTGGGCGCCCTTCTCGGCAAGTACAACAGCGCCAACGTGCCGCTTCCCGGCGGCTGCAATATCGGCAGCCGGCCCA
>CACXEL010000059.1 GCA_902766655.1 uncultured Lachnospiraceae bacterium
AGCACAGATGACGTGCTCCGGCCGCCTGCTCTCTCCAGGTGCACAGCATTTGTTACCACACACTACTTAAGCCTTGGACAATCTGGCCGCACAATGCCGTGCCAGGCATGGGAATCACAACTCTCTCGATACTGCTGCAGGTGAGATTGTCATCCAGCACCATTCCGTGCCTGGCATGGGAATCACAGCACTGGGCCAACAAGATAGACGGCGCCGGAAGATCCGCTCAAAGAGCAGATCTTCCGGCGCCTCTTTCATGTGTTCATTTATCACGGAGAGCCTCTTTTCCCGGGCCCTCCTCCTGCCATCCTCTTACCGGATGGGCGTGCCTGCCGGCACGATGGGGTCGACGAAGATGACCTGGCAGCCGCAGGCGTTGTTGGTGCCCGCCAGCAGCATGCCCTCGCTGGTCACGCCGGTCAGGCGGGCCGGGGCAAGGTTGGCCACGACGATGATCTTCTTTCCGACCATCTCCTCAGGCTTGTAATAGTCCTTGATGCTGGAGACGATGACCCGCTCCTTCTCGCCGTCGAAGAGGGTCAGCTTGTAGTTGTTCCTGGCCTTGCGGATCTCCTGGCACTTCAGGACCTCGCAGACGCGCAGGTCGATGCGGCTGAAGTCCTCCAGAGTGATCTCAGGCTTCACGGGCGCGACCGGGTCGGGATCGCCGTAGACGATCTTCTTCTCCTCCTCGGCGGGGGCGTTCTTTGCGGCCTCCTCGGCGGCTTTCATTTCCTTCTCCTCATCGGTCTCCGGGGTGGAGAAGTCGAGGAGCGGCAGGAAGCTGGCCTTGTCAATGGCGAAGAGGAAGAGATACAGTCTCGGACCGGTCTCCTTGCCAAGGAGAAGGCGGTAGACGTTCTTGAAGAACTTGCCCTGGATCTTCTTGATGTCCGGGCGGTCCTCGCCGTAGATCTCCTTGGGGATGGCGTAGAGCCTGGTGTTCAGGTCATCCAGCGTGTAGTCTTCATTGGCCAGATAGTCGTGGAGAATGGCGATGGCCTTCTTCTCGTCCGCATCCAGCTCGTTATAGACCTCAAAATTCCTGTAGGCGCCCAGGTGGTTGACGCTCTCGGGGGAGCAGTTCTCAAGCCAGTACTTTGCGCGGTCGAGGCGGTTCTTAAAGTCCTCGTACTTGTAGCACTCATCCGCGGACTTGGCGATCTTCTCGAAAACGATCTCCAGCATTTCCGGGTTGAAGTTCACGATGGAGCCGAACTGGGCAAGGTGGGAGAAGGGCACGGTCTTGATGGCCTGCCCGGATACCAGGCAGTTGGCCATGACGTCGCGGGTCTTCTCGTCGCAATTGCCGGAAATATACTGGTTGTACTGCTTGTCGAACTCGAAATACTGGCGCAGGATACCGTCGTCGAAGCAGAAGTCGAAGGCCTTGGTCGGCTCGGACCTGGCGTAGAGCCAGATGATGATGTCGGGCTCGTAGATCTTCAGCAGGGTGTCCGGGGTCAGGTTGAGGCCCGTGGAGCCGGACATCTTGCCGGTGCTGCCCTTGATGCCGATGAACTCGTAGCCCTGGAAGAGCGGGGCCGGATAATTGAAGATCTTCTTCGCGATGATCTTGGCGTTGTCGTAGCTGCCGCCCGGGGAAGCGTGGTCCTTTCCGCCCGGCTCAAAATCGACGCCCTCATAGAGCCATCTCATGGGCCAGTCGATCTTCCAGGCCAGCTTGCAGTTGAAGTCGGTGGTGAAGTTGAAGGTACCGTGGTGGCCGCAGGCACACTCATACTCAGCGACGGTGCAGTCCTCGGAGATGCTGGTGATCTTCGTGGTGTCGCGCTTGCAGCAGGGGCAGTAAATGCTCACCGGATAGTAAGCTTCGCGCTCGCCCTCCTGGGCGTCCTGGGTCCGCAGGCTGTCCAGAATGTCGAAGATCTCTCCGCGCTTTCTGAGTGCAGTCAGGACCAGGTCCTTGTACTTGCCGGACCTGTACATATCGGCCTGATACCGGTAATCCATCTTGATGCCGAACTTCTCCATGGAAGCCATGAATTCCTGCTCGAAGTAGTCGGCGTAGCTCTTCGCCTCTCCTTCGAAGGGATTGGGAACATCCACGTAGGGATAGCCGACGTACTGCTCGTAGTCGTCATGCACAGCCGCCACGTTCTTCGGGACCTTGCGCATGCGGTCGAACTCGTCCCAGGAGAAGAGCAGGCGGGCCTTTTTGCCCCTGCGCTCCAGGGCCTTGACCACGAAAAGGCTGGTGGCGATGTCTCTGAAATTGCCGATATGGATGGAGCCTGAGGGCGAGATACCCGCCGCGCAGACATATTCTTCCTTGTTGGGGTTGCGCTGAATGATCTTTTCAGCGATTCGATCTGACCAGTGCATGAAACGTCTCCTTCTTATGTTTATGTGTAACTGTTCAGCACCCGGTAATAATGAATAAAATCTGGCTGGCAAGCTCGCTTGGCAGACAGGTCTTATTCATTATTATCAGGTGGCCAAGCCGCGAAGCGGCTCTGACCACCCACAGCGAGGGATGCTTTGCATCCCGAGCCCGTGGGGTGCTGAACAGTTACGCTCATGTTTTGATCCGCCAATTAAAGCAGTTTACCATCATTTCGGGGAAATGAAAACCTCCAATTTGATTTTTCCTCCCCCGCCCCGGAAAAATCGGCGATATACCGCTTTCGGTTTTCATTGGCGCCCCGCCATTGACAATTTTGCATAGTGCATGCGGGAGCGGTTTCTGCTACTATTTATGTGGGTGCCCGGCAGGGCCCCAGATCCATGCCACACAGGAGAGACAAATGACTGCGGAGGAATTTTTCGACCGATTTCATATAGAGCTCACAGACCAGCAACGGGCTGCCGTGGAGGCCGTCGACGGCCCCGTCCTGCTTCTCGCGGTGCCGGGGAGCGGCAAGACGACTGTCCTGGTCACGAGACTCGGCTACATGATCTTCGTCCGGGGGATCGCCCCGGAGCGGATCCTCACGGTCACCTACACGGTGGCCGCCACCCGGGATATGCGTGACCGGTTCGCCTCCTTTTTCGGGGAGGAAATGGCCGACCGTCTTGAGTTCCGCACCATCAACGGCATCTGCGCCAAGATCATCGCAAGGTTCAGCCGCGACGTCGGAAAAAAAGCCTTTGATCTCATTTCCGACGAAAAAAGAAGCGGCGCCATGCTGGGGGCCATCTACAGGGATGTGACGAAGGAGTTCGCCTCCGAAAGCGACCTGGCAGAGCTCAGGACCCGGATCACCAGGATCAAGAACCTGGGTCTGAGCGAGGAGGAGATCCGGGCTATGGAGCGGGAGGCCGGTTACGACGTGTATGCCATCTACGCAGCCTACAACAAGGCTCTGCGGGAGGCGGGGCTCATGGATTACGACGACCAGATGGTGTACGCCCTCAATATCCTGAGGCGGTCCCCGAGGACGCTGGAGGCCTTCCGCGCCGCCTATCCCTACATCTCGGTGGACGAGGCCCAGGACACCTCAAAGATCCAGCACGCCATCATCGCCCTCCTCGCCGGGAAAAATGACGACCTCTTCATGGTCGGGGATGAGGACCAGAGCATCTACGGCTTCAGGGCTGCCTATCCGGAGGCTCTGCTCAATTTTGAAAAGAGATATCGCACAGCCAAAGTTCTTGTGATGGACAAGAACTACAGATCAAACGCCAGGATCGTCGAGATGGCGGACAGGTTCATCCAGAAAAATTACGATCGTCATGAAAAGCACATGTGCGCCACCAGGGACGCCGGGGCGCAGATAAGCTGCGTCGATATCAGCAGCAGAAAGAAACAGTATAATTACCTCGCAGAACTTGCCAGGGACAATGATTCTCAGACAGCAGTTCTTTACAGGGATAACGAGAGTATTCTTCCCCTCGTGGATCTTCTTGAGCGAGATGGCATACCGTACAGAATTAAGAGCGCGGATATGGCATTCTTTAC
>CACXEL010000060.1 GCA_902766655.1 uncultured Lachnospiraceae bacterium
CAGCCCAGGTTGAAGCGCTTCATGCCGTTCACGACCCGGCAGATGGCCGCGAAATCGTGAAGGTTGTCCTGGAATCTGGGGCTCAGCGGATGCACGACGTGGGGCTTCATGACCGTGAAGGGCACACCGTACTGGGTGAAGGCGTCGGTGACGGAGAACGTGCCGCAGAAGGCGTCGCGCCTGTGCTGGAAATCCATCTTGCCGATCTCGTCCGGATAAGCCTGCATGAGGATGGGCACGCCCGCGTCCTGGAGGGCGGTGATCGCGCCGTTCTCGTCGGCGAAAATGGGCATGGAGAAGATCACGCCGTCGAACTCGCCTTCATGCTGCCTCAGCCACTTCGCGTAGAGCAGGCCCTCGTCGCGGGTCTCGATGCCGCCGTAACGGGTGAGGGAGGCATCCATGGCGATGTAGTCGTAGCCGGCATCGGTCACGGCCTTGATCATATCCTCGCGGGCGCCGTAAATGAGTTCACCGGGCATGAAGCCGCGGTTGCAGAAAGCAAGGGCAAAGGTCATTTTCCTGGACATGTGTCTGTTCTCCTTTCAGTATACGTTGTTGTTTAAACAGCTGATATGGTAATGTTTGTTTTCTTTCGCGCGGGTGGCCGGCGGCTTAGGACAGATCATGTCCATTGTTCCGTGCCGGCTGTCTTCGGCCGCCGCCTTCTCAGGCTTATGCCCGGTCAGCTGGTCCGCACTCTCTCAATAGCTTTGTCATGTGATCGGCCGGGTCAGAGCTCAGCGAACTCGATCGTGACTGTGTTGGTCACCGAATCGAAGGCCTTCAGGACCGGCAGCGTGCCGTTCTCCCGTTCGTCGTGGCGGCCGGAGATGTAGCAGTTGGTCGGTTCGAGTCCCAGGACGTAATCGCCGCTTGCCATGCTCCTCCACTGGGAGAGGATCGGCAGCGTGTCGCCGGACCAGGAGATGGTCATCAAGGTCCCAATGGCTTCATTTTCCACCCGGGCCCAGAAATCCTGTGCCATCCTCTGGAAGAAGACCCGCTCCTCCTCATTGTCGATGGGCTCGTCGAAGTCGCATTCCCTGCCGAGGCCTGTCTTCGCGAATTCGGTGCGCGGAATCGTCTCCCGCTCCTCGGGGAGCACCAGCTTTGCCTTCTCGGAAAGCAGCGGATAGCCGAAGTTGCAGTGGTAGATCTGCATGATCTCTTCGTCCCGCGGGGTCAGGTTGGTGACGATGTCCTGCACTGTGACGGAGGCACCGAAGGCAGGCACGCGGATCTCCCGCTTCACCTCCAGGCAGTGGCCGAAGAGGGCCGTCTCCCGGATCGTCCCGCGGACCAGGACCATGTCGTCCGCAAGTTCCGCGCAGACCTGGTCGGCCTGGAGGCTGTGGTAGCGGCCGTGCAGCGGATGCCACTCGCCCTTGTCGCGGTTGGCCGGCCCCGCTGAACGGAGGCCGTAGGTGTAGAGAAGGCCTCCGGGAAATGTATTCACGAACTCCGTCTCATAGGGGCTGATGACCGCCGGGCTGTCGTACCCGTTCCTGCTCATCCAGCTCATATTGATTCCCCGGTAGCGGCACTGCCCGATGTCCAGTCCTGCGTCGGGCAGGATGTCCAGCTCGAGACCTCCGGCTGTCCGCACCTCGATGATCTCAGTGCCTTTTGCCCGGCCCGACGCCACAGTCACGCGGCGCACAGTCACCAGCTGGGATGGATTCCCTATGTATCCCTTCTTCAGAATCTCTTTCAAAGTCATCGCCTCCGATCCGGCTGTTTTTTATCTTATGGTTTGATTTTAAAGTCTTTTGGGAGACGAATATATAGAAAAGCGTCCTTTTTACTTTGATTTTGTTCGTTTTCATGATATGGTTTTTGTAGTTAATCTGTGTGAGGAGCCTCCCACCGAGATACCGGCTCCGCGGGAGAGGCTTGAAGTTTGCGATTTTTACTTTGACGGGAGGCCTTCATCATGATCTCCATTTTCGATCTGGAAAAGCTTCAGATCCTGCTCAGGGATTTCTATGAGCTCAGCCATATCCGCATCACGGTCTTTGACGAGAACATGACCGAGCTGATCTCCTACCCCGCGAACGTGGCGCCTTACTGCTCGGTGATTCGCTCCGTCCGGGAGGGACTTGACGCCTGCATGGCCTGCGACCGGAAGGCATGCTCTGCCGCCTCCAGGCGGCGGGGGACCTACGTGTACCGCTGCCATGCCGGCCTGACCGAGGCGGTGGCGCCTTTGTTTGTGGACGATGTGCTGGCCGGGTACCTGCTCTTCGGGCATGTGTTTTCATTTCCCAACCACGAGGAGGGGTGGGAAGTGATCCGCGCACACTGCAGCGGTCTGCATCTCGACGAGGAGGCGCTCCGGGAGGAGGTCTTCCGGGCAGTGCCCACGGAGGAGTCCAGGATCCGCTCCGCGGCCCACATCCTTCACGCCGTGGCCTCCTACCTGATCCTGGAGCGGATGGCGACGCTCAAGCAGGACATGCTGGCAGTGCGGCTCAATACCTACCTGACGGCCCATCTCACGGAAAAGGTCAGCGCCGCGGTAATCGCGGACCATCTGGGAATAGGAAAGACACAGCTCTACGAACTCTCGCAGCAGCTCTATGGATGCGGAATTGCGCAGCAGATCCGGACCATGCGAATCGAAAAGGCAAAAAAGCTCCTGGCCGGGCCGGACAAACTGCCCATCACGCGGATCGCCTCCGAATGCGGCTTTGCGGATTACAACTATTTCATCACCGTCTTCAGCCGCGAAGCCGGCATGCCGCCAGCCCTCTGGAGGAAGACGGCCAGGTAGATCATCCCTTGTCGGCAGGCAAAAAAAGCCTTCACCCCCTTGCCTTCACCGGACGGAGGTGGTATACTCTCCACCGTTGAACTGAACAGGTCATCGGAGGAGAGGGCATCGCAATGCCCGGACCCGCCAGGGTCCGTCTCGATAAGATGTCGGGTGCGCCCGGTTATTGTCAATAACCGGGCGCACTTTTTTTTCTGCGTTCAAAAGGTGGGATAGAACATGAAAAAACAGATTGATTTTACAAGCGGAGGCATCGTCCTGCCTTTGCTCAAGTTTGTAGGCCCGGTGCTCTTCGCTCTTTTTCTCCAGTCCATGTACGGTGCCGTGGACCTCATGATCGTAGGCAAATTCGCCATGGCGGCGGACGTGTCGGCGGTCTCCACCGGCGCCCAGATCATGATGACCCTCACGGGACTCATCAGCTCCCTGGCCATGGGTATGACTATCCTGATCGGTGAGAAGATCGGCGAGAAAAAGCCAGAGGAAGGCGGCCGGTTCGTGGGCGGCGGCATCGTGCTCTTTATCATCATAGGCATCCTCATGACCCTTCTCACGGTGCTTCTTGCGCCGCAGCTGGCCGGGATCATGCACGCCCCCGATGAAGCCTTCGCCTGCACCACCGATTACATCCGGATCTGCGGCGGAGGTACCCTGGTCATCATCGCCTACAACCTGATCGGAAGCATTTTCCGGGGGCTGGGGGATTCGGGCACGCCCCTCATGACCGTCTTCATCGCCTGCGTATGCAATATTGCCGGCGATCTTTTCCTGGTAGCGGGCCTTGGCATGGGGACCAGAGGAGCCGCCATCGCCACGGTGGCTGCCCAGTTCGTGAGTGTTGTCATTTCCCTCCTGATCATCCGCCGGAGGGAGCTTCCCTTCCAACTGAGCCGGGCGAGCGTGCGGTTCGACCTCAGGATCATCCGTCTGATCCTCTTTCTGGGGACACCGATCGCCCTTCAGGACCTACTGGTGGGCATCTCCTTCCTGGTCATCATGGCCATCGTCAACTCCCTCGGCCTTATCAGCTCCGCGGGCGTGGGCGTGGCGGAGAAGGTTTGCGCCTTTATCATGCTGGTGCCCATGTCCTTCATGCAGTCCATGTCCGCCTTCGTGGCCCAGAACAAGGGAGCGGGAAAGTCGGACCGCGCGGTCCGGGGCCTTCTGTACGCCATCGGAATATCGACCCTCTTCGGCGTCGCCATGTTCTTTCTGGCCTTCTTCCGCGGAGACCTGCTGGCGGGTATCTTCGCCAATGATGCGGAGGTCATCGCAGCGGCGGCCCTCTACCTCAAGGCCTATGCCATCGACTGCCTGCTGACCTGCTTCCTCTTCTGCTTTGTCGGCTTTTTCACCGGCATGGAGTACACCCGCTTTGTCATGGTCCAGGGCATCCTGGGGGCCTTCGCGGTCCGCATTCCCGTCGCCTTCCTCATGAGCCGGCGGGTGCCGGTCTCTCTCTTCCTCATCGGACTGGCAACCCCCTGCTCCACCCTGCTGCAGATCACGCTCTGCTTTGTCTGCTTTGCCATGTGGAGACGGCGGGAAGGAGGAAACAAGGCGTTTTGAGAGGCAGGGACGGACCTTTTTTCTCAAAAATCAAGGATTTTTGAGAAAAAAGGTCCGTCCCTGCCTCTCAAAACGCTCTCTTTGTTTCAACCTTCGAAGACCTCCCGCACGTTCTTCGCGGTGGGCTCGAGGCTGTAGGGCCACTCGATCAGCCGCACCCCGTTCTCATCGCAAAGCTGCTTCTTCTGGGCATCCAGCTCCTGCCTCTGGGCCAGGGCCTCCTCCCCGCCGAAAAAGCCGACGGGCAGATAATGCTGGATACCCTGGTACTCGATGCCCGTACGTATGGATGGTATGTAGAGGTCCAGGCTCTGTCTGCCGAGCCAGTCCGGCCGGTACTGGTAGAGTGTGTCAGGGTATTTTTCCCGGACGGCATGAAAGAGGGAAAGCTCATGCTTCCACTTGGGTTTGATGGTGCCCTCCGCCGTCAGGCGTGTCCTTATTTTCGTCCGCTCGAGACGCCAGTCCGACTTGAATCCGTCCTTCTCCTCGTAGAGGGAGAGATCCGTGTACCACCACTGGAACATGGGCATGATGCTCCGGGTCAGCGCGAGAAAGAATTCCAGCTCGGACCTGAAGTAGCCGCACTCCAGCATGTGTTCTATGTTCCGGCGGACATAGACGGTCTTGACCGGATCGTAACAATAGGGGATACCGCCCTGGTAGCGCGCAAGACGGTCAGGCAGATAGGGAGACCGGAGCACGACACCGTCCTCCAGGAGATGAGTCTGATACCAGATCAGGGGATAGTCGTAGAGGGAGTAGCCGCCGAAGGTGTCCAGGTGGTACATGAGAAGAACGTCGTCCATATTGGCCTTGTCGAAGACGGCCAGATAGTGGACTGTCTCCTCGTCGGGGAAGATGTTTTTGACCGGCCGAAGCTCCCTGGCCCGCTTACAGACCTCCATGACCACGATGAACTGGGACAGAAAGCTCTCCGGAATCAAAAAACAGGCCTCCCTGTCCGTATTAAGGTCCTGGAACTGGTCCATGAAGGCCTTCACATATTCATTCTCAGGGAGGTCTCCCGACTTCTCGATCAGCTTCCTGGTCTCGTAGCGGTAGGGCAGGTCGGCCCAGGACAGCTGGACCAGAAAGCGGTCACAGTCCTTTTCGTAGTACTCCTCCCGAACGTCCTCAAAATCCTGCTTCCAGGACTCATGCTCCGCAAGGAGGGCCTCCATCGTTGAGAAGGTCTGTCTCTCATGATACTGGGGATACCGCTCCCAGAGCATGTCGATTCTGTCAAATGAGAATCTCTCTCCGGGCTTTTCGTGAATCGGCGGATACAAATGACTTCCTGCGCCTCCCTTTCTGTGGCATTTCGTCAATTGTACTACAGCCTGCGGCGGGACGAAAGAGGGAGGATTCCTGAAAATCAGGGACAGACCTTTTGTGTCAAAAGGCTTTGATTTCTGACACAAAAGGTCCGTCCCTGATTTTCAAAAGGCCGATTACTCCTCGCAGAGGATTTCCGCCACGACAGTATTGCTGCCGTCGTCCGCGGTCACGCGCACTGTCCCGGGCTCAAGGGCCTGGACGACGGTCTGGGCCTCACCGAAGTAGGTCGGCACCGTGTCCTGGGCGTAATTTCCCCGGAAATAGGTGGAGGCATTGGCTGTACCCATCACAAGGGCATTCTCCGCGGAGATCCGGACGCTGTGCTTCTCCATCGGCTTGACCTCGCCGGCCTTGTCGGTGTAGCGCATCCTGAGATAGACCATCTCTCCAGGCCGGCAGACGTTCTTCTCGGGCTCAAGCCTGAGCTCCGTCTCCGCTCCTGCTGTGGTGAGAGTATCCCTGCCGATTTCCATGCCGGTCTTGTCATAAGAGACCGCGGTAATCGTGCCGTCATGATAGGCAGTGCGGAAATTGACCCTGGCTTTTCTGACCTTCTTTTTGCCCACGCTCTTCCCGTTCACGAACAGCTCAACGGTCTCCGCGCGGGCGTAGACCTCCACGTCCGTCTCCTTGCCGTCGCAGCCCGGATAGGTCCAGCTGCGCATGGCCCGGGTCAGCTGCCAGCCCGAGATCCGGGGCTTTTCATTCTCATAGGCGGGAAATACAGCCAGGAAGGGGCCTTTCTCCAGTTCAAAGGCAACGCGGGTGTAATCCACCTCCGGCGTCTTCTTGCCGGTCACATCGACCCGGCATGTGCCGCCGCGGATCCTGTCCTCAGGCGCCTCCGACTTGTAATCCTCGAACTCCGGACCGCCGTCGCCGCACTCGCCGATGTAGTCCCAGCCTGCCCAGACGTAGTCGCCGACCACCTGGGGTGTCGTCTTGGCGATCTCCCAGAAATCGTAGGCATCTCCGATCAGGGTCTCGGAACCCAGGATGAGACGATTGGGATACTTGCGGGCGTCCTTCTTATAGCGCCAGTTGCCGTAGTTGTAGCCGGCAATATCCATGGCCGCGAAGGCGTCCTTTGTCTTCCAGTCGCAAGGCGGCAGGGAGGCACCGAACTTCATGAAGTCGCAGCCCAGATTGGCCGCCATGACATTGTAAAATTCAGACCCGACGTGCTTCTTCTTGGGCTTTTTGGCCTGGGTGTTCTCCGCAGCCTTCCTGGCCGCCTCCGCCTGCTGTTTGGCCTTCTCGTCGCTGTAGACGCCCATGCCCATGGAGCTCAGGAAGTTGAAGAAGATATTGATTCCGCAGGTAACCGGCCGGCTCGAATCCAGCGTGTGCAGCCAGGCCGTGAAGGAGTGCTGGAGGGCGATGCCCTTGGCCTGGGCCGTCTCCGCCACCTCATTGCCGGTGGAATACATGATGACGCAGGGGTGGTTGTAGTCCTTGTCGACCATGTCCTTCATGTCCTGCTTCCACCAGTCCTTGACATAGGCGGCGTAATCATGCTCCGTCTTATGCATGTACCAGCAGTCCACGTACTCGTCCATCATCAGCACGCCGAGCCGGTCGCAGACCTCAAGCTGGTACTTGGAGCAGGGGTTGTGGGCGGAACGGACCGAATTGTAGCCGGCTTCCTTGAGGATCCGGATCCTCCGCTCCTCCGCCTCCGGGTAGGTGCAGGCGCCGAGCAGACCGTTGTCATGGTGAATGCAGGCCCCCTGGATGATCACGCGCTCCCCGTTGATGGCGATTCCCTTTTCCGGCGTCCAGGTCAGGGTGCGGATCCCGAAGGTCTCTTCGACGACATCCTCCCCGAAGGTGACCCGGCAGGTGTAGAGGTTGGGGGTATCCACATTCCAGAGCTTTGCGTCCGGGATTTCCAGGACGAACTCGCCCGACCCTGTGGCGGAGGCTGCCACATTTTCCCCATCCAGGATTTCCACCGAGGCCTCCCCGGGTATGGAGGTCTCGACCCGGACCCGCACCTTGGCCGGCCGGATGCTCAGTGTGTCAATCCTCACACCGTTGATGGGAATGTGCTTCTCTTTGCCGCTCCAGAGCCAGACCGGGCGGAAGATGCCGGTCCCGGAATACCAGCGTGAATTGGGCTGGTCCGAATTGCGGGCGATGACACGGATCTCATTTTCCCCGTCCACAAGGAAGGGGTTGAGTTCAACGTAGAAGTTGGTGTAGCCGTACGGACGATACATGGCTTTCTGCCCGTTCACGTAGACCTCGGCGTTGTGGTAGACGCTCTCGAACTCAAGGACAAGCTTCTGTCCCGCCAGCTCACCGGGCACCGTGAAGGTCTTGCGGTACTCATAATCGCCGCCCTCGAACCATCCGATATTGCCCTCTCCGAGGCTTGTGCTCACCCTCCGTTCCGTCCGCATCGCATCATGGGGAAGTGTCACCGCCACCGGCCGGCCCCCCTCCTTCAGAGGGGTGCATGTCCAATCGCGATTGAAATCTCTCTTCTGCATAATCTCCTGACCTCCTGCATGTGAAATAAATACACCCGGCATCTCTCGAGCCTTCTCTGCTGTCCGGTCCTATTATATACTATCCATTAATTCACACCGGAATCTGGCGCTAACGTGCCTTGTGACGGCGCGAAATGTAAAAACACAAGGAACGTACTGCTTCTCAAACTGCCCCTTTTCCCACCCTGGATCAGTTCTGATTCATATACTGTGTCGGACTCACGCCGGTGACCCGGTGAAAGACCCGGCAAAAATAGGACACATCGTAAAACCCGCTCATGAGGGCGATCTCGTTGATGGACAGATGCAGCGTATCCTTCTGGCGCAGCATACGCCGGGCATAGGAAATGCGGACATTCCTCAGATATTCCACCGGTGTCATCCCCGTCACGGAGCGGAAGCGCCTGCGGATATAATCCTTGCTGAAGCCTGTGTTCAGGAGCGCATCCGTCACCTGAAAATCCGGATCGCTGTATGAGTTCGTGATCGCACGGATCAGTTCGGAGATGACCGGATCCGCAAGCCCGGCGGTTGAGCGTTTTTCTACAAGGTGCAGAACAATCTCGAAGAGCATGCCCGTAATCTCATCCGATTCCGCGCCGAGAAGGTATCTGCTCAGAAGAACGGACATCAGCTTCTCAAGCGTGCCGCTGGCGTCGTCCGTCAGGACCAGGGGTTCCCTGGGCTCGAATGCCTTTTTCACCGGCAGCCCGGCCGGTTGCAGGGAATCCGCGTGCAGGTAGATATCCCGGAATCCATCCGCAGATTTCTTCGTGTGCGGCATATCGGGCGGTATGACGTGGATCACGCCCGGCACGAAAGGATATTCCTTTCCGCCGATCTCCGCGACGCCTTCCCCTTCGGAGTTCATGATTATCTCGTAGCAGTCATGGCAGTGCATGTTAATATCGTGGAGGACACCCGGCGAGGCTCCGACCATAATGAGCGGCATAATTCATCACCTCCTGCCAACAGTATATCCTTTCACATCGTTTTTATCCAACTTTTTCAGCGCTTGTGTTCTAACGCTCCCTGTCCTCATTTCCTATAATGAAATCACAGCAAAGATAATACGAGCTGCCGACCGGCCCGGCCGGCTGCAGCCAGTCTCAAAGGATAAAGAAAGGAAAATGAAGACCATGGAAGGAACAATGCGCCAGATGATTTTGACAGGACCCAGAAAAAGCACCATCATCGAGGTCCCCATCCCCACATATACAGACGATGAAATGCTCGTCAGAGTCACCCTGACCGGCATGTGCCACTCCGAGTGGTATCCCTGGGCCACCGCCAGGCCGGGCGACGTCCTGGGCCACGAGTCCATCGGCGTTGTGGCCGAGGTCGGCAAGAACGTGAAGGGCTTCAAGGTCGGCGACAGGGTGACCGGCCTCGGCGGCGGGGCCTACAAAGAGTATATCGTTGTCACTCCGCAGAAAATGGCCCACGTTCCTGACAATCTGAAGGACGAGGACGCCATCTCCGAGCCGCTGGCATGCATCCTCTCCGCAGCCATGAAGCTCCCCTGCGTGACCCTTGGCGATACCGTCGCCGTAGTCGGCTGCGGCTACATGGGCCTCGGCACCATCGCCTGCTTCAAGGCCATGGGCTACGGCAACATCATCGCCGTCGACAAGCGCCCGGAGGCCCTCGAGAACGCGAAGAAGTTCGGCGCCACCGAGACCTACACGCCAGAGGACCTGCCCGAGATGTATATCTCCAACTGGGAGACCATGGGCAAGGCGGACCTGACCCGCAGCGGCGACAACGCCGGCATTTTCGCCCCCGGCATCCCCACCGTCATGGAGTTCACCGGCACGGAGGACGGCCTCCAACTGGCCGGCCAGATGGTCAAGGCCCACGGCAGACTGGGCATCGGCGGCTACCATAACGACGGTATGCGTTCCATCGATTTCATGCTCTGGAACTTCAAGGCCTTCACGGCCATCAACTGCCACGAGCGCCGTATAAACTATGAGGCTGACCTGTGCAGGCGCTGCATGGAGCTCCTCAGCAAGGGCATCTGGAAATTCACGGGCGTCACAAAGATCTTCGACATGAAGGACTTCGACATGGTCAGCGAGATGATGGAGCACCATACCGACAACTTTATCAAGGGCGCCTTCCGTCCCTGATTCCATTGGAAAATGCCCCACCACCGGCCGGACCTTCCTGCATCCGTCCATTCTGAAGCCAAGCTGCTGCAGGCCATGCGGCCTGCAGCAGCTTTTTTTGCAGTCTTGTTTATTCCGTCTCTTTCACCGCCAAAACAGCCATGCCCTCTTTTCCGGGCAGCGTCATAAAGCCAGAAAGCGCTCGATCGCATACCAGTCCTCCATAGTCTTGGCCGGGCACACATCATATTCATTGGCCATGCTCCACCAGAGATTGGGAAAGGCTGACAGCCTGAGTAAAGTGACGAATTATGAACAAAATTGGCCAATACCGGTATACCCGTTTATATTCCGCCACGGCATAATATAAGCAGAAAATGTAAAACACAGGAGGTATCTCAATGAACGCGGAACAGATCTTAAAAGAAATGACCCTGGAAGAAAAGGCCGCTTTTTGCTCCGGTCGGGATTTCTGGCACACAAAGGCCATTGAGCGCCTGGGCATCCCCTCTGTCATGATGTGCGACGGCCCTCACGGACTGCGCAAGCAGGAGGGAGAGGGCGACCATCTCGGCATCAACAAGAGCATTGAGACTGTCTGCTACCCCACCGCCGCGGCGCTGGCCTCCTCCTTTGACCGGAGCGTGATGCACCGTCTCGGGGAAGCCCTTGGCCAGGAGTGCCAGGCGGAAAATGTAGCCATGCTCCTGGGTCCCGGCCTCAACATCAAGCGCAGCCCCCTCTGCGGGCGGAACTTCGAGTATTTCTCCGAAGACCCCTTCCTTGCCGGTGAGATGGGCGCTGCCTATGTAAAGGCGCTGCAGTCCAGGGGAATCGCCGCCTGCGCCAAGCACTTTGCCTGCAACGACCAGGAGACGCGGCGCATGTCCGGCTCCTCGGACCTGGACGAGCGGACACTGTTTGAAATCTATCTGCCCGCTTTTGAGGCAGTGGTCAGGAAGGGCAGAACACGCAGCATCATGTGCGCCTACAATGCCATCAATGGCGAGTTCTGCGCGGAAAACAGAATGCTGCTGACAGAGATTCTCCGCGAAAAGTGGGGCTTTGACGGCTTCGTCGTCACCGACTGGGGCGCCGTCAAGGGCCGTGCCAAGGGCGTTGCATCCGGTCTCGATCTGGAGATGCCAGGCGGTCCCACCGCCACCGGCGAAGAGATCCTGGAGGCCGTGCAGGGCGGCACGCTGAGCGAAGCCGACCTGGACAAAGCCGTACTGAACCTGCTGCGTTTTGTGGAAACCGCCCTCGAAAAGCGGGAGGACAATGCAGCCATCGACCGGAACGCCTGCCGGAAACTGGCGAGAGAGCTGGCGGGCGAGTGCGCGGTGCTGATGAAAAATGAAGGTATTCTGCCGCTGAAGGAGGGCCGGACAGTCGCCTTTATCGGTGAGTTCGCGGACAAGCCCCGCTACCAGGGCGCAGGCTCCAGCCATATCAATGTGCCGCACCCGGTCAGCGCCCTGGAGACGGTCGGGGATGCCGTCATCTATGCCAGAGGCTACGACGCCCACAGCGACAAGACGGATGCGGCCCTGCTCGCCGAGGCTATGAAGGCCGCGAAGGAGGCTGAGAATGTCGTCATTTTCGCAGGACTCCCCGATGCCTTCGAGTCCGAAGGCGCCGACCGCGAGCATATGCGCCTTCCGGACAACCAGAATGAGCTGATCGCGGCGGTGGCCGCGGCCAATCCCAACACGGTGGTCGTCCTCCACGGCGGCTCTCCGATGGAGCTGCTCTGGCTCGGCCAGGTGGGCGCTCTCCTGTGCATGTATCTCGGCGGTGAACAGGTGGGGCCGGCAACTGTCGATCTGCTCTATGGAAAGGTGAATCCCTCCGGCCACCTGGCCGAGACCTGGCCCATCCGCCTGCAGGACAATCCTTCCTACCTGAATTTCCCCGGCGAGGACGGTGTGGTCACCTACGCAGAGGGCATTTTCGTGGGCTATCGCTACTATGACAAGAAGGAAATGCCCGTCAACTTCCCCTTCGGCCACGGTCTGAGCTATACCGGCTTTGCCTACTCCAATCTGACCGTGGACAAGGAAAAGCTGACGGATCGGGAGACCTTGACCGTCAGCGTGGATGTGACCAACACGGGCGCTGTCGCCGGCAAGGCCGCCGTTCAGCTCTATGTGCGCGATGTGAAAAGCACGGTGCGCCGCCCGCTGCGCGAGCTGCGGGACTTCAGCAAGGTCGAGCTTGAGCCCGGCAAGACCAGGACGGTCAGCTTCACCCTGGATAAGCGCGCCTTTGCCTACTACGAGCCGAAGGTCCATGACTTCTTCGTGGAGAGCGGCGAGTTCGTGGTCGAGATCGGCGAGAACTGCCGTGACATCCGCCTGTCGACATCTGTCCAGGTCGAGGGCACGACGGTCGTGAGCTTCACGATCACAGAGACCACCACCATCGGGCAGCTGATGAAGCACCCCAAGGGCGCCGCCTTTATCCGGCAGATGCTTCAAAAGTCCGACGGCCCCTCCGATGCCGCGCAGGCGGAGGCCATGGGCGAGGGCAGCGAAAAGATCATGCAGAGCATGATGTTCGAGATGCCGCTGGGCTCCCTGGTCAGCTACGGACGGATGACTTCCAAGCAGCTCAAGGGACTCATTGCATCCCTGAATGCCTGAGCTCCTCACTACACACATCAAAAAAACAGCCTCACGGCTGTTTTTTTGATGTGTGGCGTGATCATCGAAAATCATGTGGCCTGGCAGGAAGCCAGACTTCCTGAACCCGTCGATGACGGCCTGACAGAGTATATTCTGAGTTGAAGAAGAAACTGGCGGCAGGATTCCTCTTGCCGGGTCCTTACACTGTCTGGTATTGTAAAATATAAAGGGGCTTTGGAAAACGGAAATCGTCATCAAGAGGAGGTCTGAACAAATGAAATCCATGAAATATGCGGCACTTACCCTCGCGATCCTGCTGACGCTCAGCGCCTGCAGCGGCCGTGTATCAAGTGCCCCGTCGTCATCCGCAAATAATACAGTGCATGACAAGGCTTCCCCCAAAGCTCAGAACGAAGGGGTAGATCAGGAAACTCCGGCAGATACGGTGAATCAGGTTCCACAGCCTGACCCGTCTGAAGAGGGCGAGAGCCCTGTTGTCTATTTTACTTCAGATATTTCTCCTGATGGATTGCTCCGGATTTATGAATCGCTTGACTGGGAACCGCAGGGGAAAGTGGCTGTCAAAATCTCTACGGGCGAACCTCCCGCAAGCAACTATCTGCGCCCTGAGCTGATCGGGGATCTCGTGCAGGCGGTGGATGGCACCATCGTGGAGTGCAACACGGCCTATGGGGGTTCCCGCTCCAGCGCTGCCATGCACAGACAGGTAGCGGAAGACCACGGCTTTACCGCCATCGCGGACTTTGATCTGATGGACGAAGAGGGAGAAGTCGAGTGGCCGATGACGGGCGGCAGCAGGCTGGACAAGATAATCGTGGGCAGCCACGCGGAGAACTATGAAGACTGGATCATCCTGTCGCACTTCAAGGGACATGCGATGGCGGGATTTGGCGGAGCTGTCAAAAACGTCGGTATTGGCATCTCCTCGCCCAGCGGCAAGGTCTATGTCCATACGGCCGGGACAAAGACCAGCGGGAGCATCTGGTACAGCGATCAGGACGCATGGCTGGAAGCGCTGGCGGAAATGGTCCTCGGCTTCAGCAGCCACGTGGGTGCGGAACATATCATCTACATCAATGTGATGAACCGCCTGTCCGTAGACTGTGACTGTGACGGAAATCCCGCGGAACCAGATATGCATGACATCGGAATTCTGGCATCCGCCGACCCGGTGGCGCTCGATCAGGCGTGTATTGATCTCATCTACAAGGCCCCGGACAGCGCTTCGCTGGTGCGCAGGATTGAACGCCAGAACGGCATCCATACCCTGGAGCACGCCGAGGCAATCGGTCTGGGCAGCAGGACCTACGAACTGGTAAATATCGATGGCTGAACTGTTTGACCTTCTGCGGAGAGAGGCGGTCTATCTCTGCTACTATTTTGAACTGCAGCTGCGGCAGATCTGCCGGTACTGGCTGATCGGTATTCTGATCGGCTCATGCATTTCAGTTTTTCTGAAGGAGCACATTCACGGGCTGTTCAGACGGATGAGCGGGTCAAAATTCGGAATTCTGGGGCTTATTCCTGCCAGTCTCCTGGGGATAGCTTCTCCCCTGTGCATGTACGGCACGATTCCGCTCGCGGCGTCTGTCTCAAGAAGCGGGATGCGGGATGACTGGCTTGCGGCCTTTATGATGACGTCGATCCTGCTCAATCCACAGCTCCTCATATACAGCATGGCTCTTGGCCCCGCAGCTCTGGGTGTGCGTTTCATTTCCTGCTTCCTCTGCGGGATCGCCGCAGGGCTTCTTGTCCGGGTGTTTTATGCGGATAAGGAATTCTTTGATTTCAGGAGCTTCGATGAGCCGAAAAGCCGCGATACTGACCCGGATCTCCTGCTCCGGCTGATCAAGAACATCGGCCGGAACATCAAGGCTACAGGGCCGATGTTCCTGCTGGGTGTCACCCTTTCCGCCATCTTCCAACGCTATGTGCCGCAGGATCTGATGACGCGGGTCTTTGGCGGCAACGAGGCCTGGGGCGTGCTGATGGCGGCCACCATAGGCGTTCCGCTGTATGCCTGCGGCGGCGGTACGATTCCTCTTCTGCAGGGGTGGCTTGCAGAAGGAATGAGCCTCGGCAGCGCCGCGGCATTCATGATCACCGGATCGGCAACGAAGATTACCAATCTCGGGGCACTGAAGATAGCTCTGGGGTGGAGAAGGTTTGCGCTGTACATTGCATTTGTTATGGCTGTGTCCTTCCTTTCGGGGATCGCTGTCAATATCCTTGTTCAGTGCTGAGCAAATTCAAAAAGCCAGGACATAAAAAAACGGGATTCCCTGATTTCTCAAGGAATCCCGAGCAGTGGAGACGGTGGGAGTCGAACCCATGACCTCTTGAATGCCATTCAAGCGCTCTCCCAACTGAGCTACGCCCCCGAACCACAAGTGGTAATATAACATACCCCACCGGGTTTGTAAAGCACTATTTTCATTTTTTTGAAATCTTTTTTACAGACCTGCCGCCCGGGCGATTCTCGGGGAAATGAGGACCGCCAGCACCATCTTCGCCAGATCAGGAATGATAAAGGGAATCACGCACCAGCCGAGGGCCTGCCCCACCGACACAGCGCCGTTGGCTGCAGAGTAGACCTGGATGAACCACACTGTTCCGAAGAGGAAAACGACGACATCCCCCAGGAAGAGGCCCAGGAACTTGGCAGCCGTATGCTCGCCGAGAAGTTTGGTAACAGCAAGGTAGACCAGCGGAACTGCGATGAATCCGATGATGTAGCCGCCTGTAGTTCCCAGGAGGACGCCCAGGCCGGCTTTAAAGCCCGAGAAGACCGGAAGCCCGACAGCGCCGAGAAGGATGTAGAGGCAGACGGCCATGAGGCCTCTCTTCCACCCGATGAGGGCGGTCACGGCGAAGACGCCGAAGGTCTGCAGGGTGAAGGGGACCGCGCCGATGGGCAGGGTGATCCAGGAGCAGATGGCGATCAGGACGGCCGACATGGCGATGAGGGTCATATCCTTGACGGAAAGACCGGATTTGGCGGAGGAAGCTGCTGCATGTGTTGTCATTTTCTCGATGCCTTTCTTTGCGGACCTTGCTTTTTGGCAAGGGTGATTGTAAACTGTAGCAAAGCTCAGCTTTACAATCGCAGATGATACCATCGTAGGCGCCAATTGTCAAGCAAAATAAAAATCAATTTACAATTAAGGCAAACCATGACTAAAGACTCTGTTCTATCCATCCTCGCAAAAAATGAAGGCTACGTATCCGGCGAGACCATCAGCAGCTCCCTGGGCATTTCCCGGGCAGCGGTCAACCTGGCGGTCAAGGCTCTCCGCGAGGAGGGCTGCGTGATCGAGTCCTCCACCCGCAAAGGCTATCGCCTGACCTGGTCCCCGGACCGGCTGACGGCCGGCGACCTGGGCGCCTTCCTGCCCTTTGATCGCATGGACCGTGTCCTCTGCCTGGACACGGTGGCCTCCACCAACCGGACCCTGGGTGACCTGGCCTGGGACGGGGCGCCGGCGGGCCAGGCGGTGGTCGCCAATGAGCAGACCCGCGGGAGGGGGCGGCTCGGGCGGGATTTCATTTCCCCGAGGGACCAGGGAATCTACCTCTCCTACCTCCTCCGGCCCCAGACGCCGGCGGCGGACGCTGCCTCCATCACGGCCTGGACGGCGGTCGCGGTCGGGCGCGCTGTTGAATCCGTAACCGGCATCTGCCCGGACGTGAAATGGGTCAACGACCTCCAGATCGCCGGCCGCAAGCTCTGCGGCATCCTCACGGAGATGGCCTACGAGACGGAAAGCGGCCGGATCCGCAGCATCATCATCGGGATCGGCATCAATGTAAATGAAAACCCCGAAGATTTCCCGGAGGAGCTCCGCGGCGTGGCCACCTCCCTGCGGATCGCCGCCGGCAGGACCTTCCGGCGAGCCGAGCTGGCGGCCGCCGTGATCCGGGAGCTGGACAGACTGGCCGCTGACTGGCCGGACGAACGCGCCGCTTACCTTGACGCCTACCGCGCCGCCTGCATCACCACCGGCCGCGAGGTCATCGTCCACGCCACAGACGGCGACCGACCGGGCTTTGCGGAGGCGGTCGGGGAAGACTTCTCGCTTCGCGTCCGCTATCCCGACGGTCATTGCGAGGACATCCGCAGCGGAGAGGTCAGCGTGCGGTCACTATGAGCGTGAGGGAGGGCCCTTTTTCTCAAAAGTCAAAGATTTTTGAGAAAAAGGGCCCTCCCTCACACTCATAGTGACCTCTTCTCACCCTTCCGCGTAATTCCCCAGGAAAATGAACACCGGACACTCCTCCTTCAGCTTCAAGATCATCTCCCGCACCCGCTCATCCACCACGCTGGCCTCCGCGTCGATGTAAAACAGGAACTCGAAATCCCGCCCCACCACCGGGCTGGACTCCAGCTTGGTCACGTTGATGCCCAGCTCCGCGAAGGCCCTGAGGACCTCGAACAGCGCCCCCGGCTTGTGCTCCACGGACAGGATCATGGATATCTTGTTGGCCCCCGGATAAATCACCGGCTCCCGGGTAATGCAGACGAACCTGGTATAATTGTTGTCGCTGTCCGACACGTGCTCCTTCAGAGTCACCAGCCCATAGGTCTCGGCCGCCTCCGGAGAGGCGATGGCTGCCGCACCCATATCCTCCGTCTCGGCCACATAGCGGGCAGCGATGGCGGTGTTAAGGACCGGCACAATGGAGGCCTGGCTCTCCATTTTCTTGACGAA
>CACXEL010000061.1 GCA_902766655.1 uncultured Lachnospiraceae bacterium
AACTGGCAGCGCTACGACCTGGGCGGCGCCCAGAAGCTGACCTTCGAGGAAGGCGTGGACAGCTACGTCCCCTACGCCGGCGCGCTGAGCGACGGTGTAGGCACCACCCTCTACAAGGTCCGGTCCACCATGTGCAACTGCGGCGCTCTCTCCATTCCCGAGCTCCAGCAGAAGGCCCGCCTGACAGTGGTGTCCTCCACCTCGATCGTCGAGGGCGGCCGCCACGACGTTATTCTGCGGAACAATGTGAACGCGTGACAAATATGACAAAGGGACGGTTCTTTCTGACCAAAATCTTCGATTTTGGTCAGAAAGAACCGTCCCTTTGTCACATTGAGGATTTTGAGAATCAGGGACGGTCCTTTTTTCTCCTTTTTCGAAATTTTTTCGAAAAATGAGAAAAAAGGACCGTCCCTGATTTTCAAAATCATCTGGGTTCCTTCCCCAGCTTGAAGGTGAGCATCATCTCGTTGGTCAGGGAGAAATCGTCGGGCTGGAGCTCGATGTCCTCCCGCCGGGTCCAGATGCCGGAGGCGAGCTCGCCGTCGTCGAGGTGGATGGTGGGATCGCCGTCGACGTCGCAGTAGAAGCCGGCCAGGAGGTCGTCGACCACGGCCCAGGGTTGGGACTTGTAGTAGCGGATGTTTTTGACGTTGAGACCCAGTTCCTCCCGGACCTCGCGGTGGACGGTGTCCTCGAAGGTCTCACCGATCTCGGTGAAGCCGGCGACCAGGGCGTTGTATTTGAACGGCCGGTTGGCGTAGCGGGTCAGGACGATCTCGTCTCCGTTCGTCACGCCGACGATGACGGCCGGTATGATGCGCGGGTAAATGATACGCCCGCAGTCAGGGCAGACAATAGCCCGCTCGGTGTCGGAGAGCACGGTCCGGCCCCCGCAGGTGCCGCAGAAGGCGTTGTCCCGATACCAGCGGCAGAGCTGCCATGCCGTGTAGGCCGCGAAGACCAGCTCCCGGGGCGCGAGGAAGCGCTGCCTGAGGGCCCTGATGTTGACAAATGAACACCCTTCCGGCGCCTCCGCCTCCCCTCTGAGGAGGAAGTAATCCTGCTCGTCGACGGTGAAGAGGTAGATGTACTGCCCTTCCGCCCCGAACTCGCCGCGCATCGGCAGCTCGAAGCAGGCCTCGCCCAGGTCGCGGGTGAGCAGGTCGTAGCCCCGGAAGAAGAAGATGCGGCTGGCATCGTTTATCTCCTTGCCCGGTATGTATTGGTTGCGGAGTACGTGGGGGGCGATGTCCTGGATCATAATTACCTCCTGAAAAATACCGATCTGTGGGACTGAGGAGGGACGGTCCTTTTTCCCAAATTGGGAAAAAGGACCGTCCCTCCTCAGTCCCATGGATTCCCGCTTTACCAGCAAAGGACTTCACAGCCCGTGTCGGTGACGAGGACCTCAACCTCCCACTGGGCGGAGTCCTTGCCGTCGGCCGTATAGACGGTCCAGCCGTTCTCCTTGTCGAAGGTGAGCTCGTCGGTGCCTGCATTTACCATGGGCTCGATGGTGAAGACCATGCCCGGGACCATGAGCATCTCGGTGCCCGGCGTGGAGACGTAGCTGACGAAGGGGTCCTCGTGGAAGGCGTTGCCGCAGCCGTGGCCGCCGATCTCACGGACGACGCTGTAGCCGTTGTCCAGGGCGTGCTGGTGGACGGCGTGGCCCATGTCGCCCAGGAAGGTCCAGGGCTTGACGTTCTGAATGCCGATCTCCACGCACTCTTTGGTGACGCGGACCAGGCGCTCCCGCTCCTCACTGACCTTCCCGATCATGAACATGCGGGAGGAGTCAGACCAGTAGTTGTTCAAAATGGTGGAGCAGTCCACGTTGATGATGTCCCCGTCCTTCAGGATGATGTCTTTGGAGGGGATGCCGTGGCAGACTTCATTGTTGATGGAAGTGCAGACGCTCTTGGGGAAGCCCTCGTAGCCCAGGTCGGCGGGGATGCCGCCCATGCCGTAGGTCACTTCGTTGACGATCTCGTCGATCTCCAGCGTGGACATGCCGGCGCAGATCCGCTTGCCGACCTCGTCGAGGACCGCGATGTTGATCTTGGCGCTGTCCTTGATGCCCTGGATGTCCCGGCCCGACTTGATGAGCCGGCGGCTGGGCACCACGTGGCCCGCCCGGCGGTAGGTCAGGATCCTGTCCTCCATGGCCTGATGGCAGTTCTTGTACTTTTTTCCGCTCCCGCACCAGCAGGGGTCATTTCTTCCGATTTTTCTGATCATTTCGATTCCAGTCCTTTTGCTTCGCTTTCTAATGCGCATGGCTTCATTTTCCGCGGCGGAGGGCCGCCGGCAGTGGTTCTTTAGGTTCTTTCACATTCGTGTCCTATCATACCA
>CACXEL010000062.1 GCA_902766655.1 uncultured Lachnospiraceae bacterium
GCGGGGTCTCGGCGCGGCGAATCAGGTCCCAGGAGCCGTCCTCGTGGAGGAGGACCTCGGCGGAGCGGAGCTTGCCGTTGTAGTTGTAGCCCATGGCGAAGCCGTGGGCGCCGGTGTCGTGTATGTAGAGCAGATCACCCATGTTGATCTTGGGCAGCATGCGGTCGATGGCGAACTTGTCGTTATTTTCGCAGAGGGAGCCCGTGACGTCGTACATGTTGGTCAGGGGGGCAGTCTCCTTGCCCATGACGGTGATGTGGTGGTAGGCGCCGTACATGGCGGGGCGCATCAGGTTGACGGCGCAGGCGTCGACGCCGATGTACTCCTTGTGGATGTGCTTCTCGTGGATGGCGCGGGTGACCAGGGCGCCGTAGGGGCCGGTCACGTAGCGGCCCATCTCGGTGTAGAGGGCCACGTCGCCCATGCCTGCCGGGACAAGGATCTGCTCATAAGCCCTGCGGACACCTTCGCCGATGGCGAAAATGTCATTTTTCTCCTGGCCGGGCTTGTAGGGAATGCCGATGCCGCCGGAAAGGTTGATGAACTTGATGTGGCAGCCGGTCTCTTTCTGGACGTCGGCGGCCAGCTCGAAGAGGAGCTTGGCCAGCATGGGATAGTAGTCGTTGGTGACGGCGTTGGAGACCAGGAAGCTGTGGATGCCGAACTCCTCAACGCCGTTGGCCTTCAGGATCCGGAAAGCGTCATAGAGCTGGCTGGCGGTCATGCCGTACTTGGCGTCGCCCGGGGCGTCCATGATGCCGTTGGCTACCTTGAAGATGCCGCCCGGATTGAAACGGCAGCACATGGTCTTGGGAAATGTACCCACTGCCTTGGCGAAGCTCTCGATCATGGTGAAGTCGTCAAGGTTGATGATGGCGTTCATTTTCGAGGCGAAGACATACTCCTCGTCGGGCGTGTCGTTGGAGGAGAACATGGTCAGGTCCCCGCCGCAGCCGATGGCGTCGGCCATCATGAGCTCGGTGAGAGAGGAGCAGTCGCAGCCGCAGCCCTCCTCCTTCAGGACCTGAAGAATGACCGGGTTGGGGCAGGCCTTGACGGCGAAATACTCGCGGAAGCCCTTATTCCAGGAGAATGCCTTGTAGATATCGCGGATGTTCCGGCGCAGGCCGGCCTCGTCGTAAATGTGGAAGGGCGTGGGGACGGAGGCGGCGATCTCCTCCAGCTTGTCTTTGGTGGCAAAGGGCATTTTCAGCATTTGTGGTACTCCTTACTATAAAACTCTGGGCAGCCATTATAACTCGGTCCTGTCCCCGTCGGAACCGGACCGGATGTGCTCGTGGGTGTAGAGATGGTCCATACAGTATTCGTGGTCTCCCTCGCATTTGGAGCAGAAGCGGAATTCGAGATCCGGATTTGTGACCTCGGTCCTGCCGCAGATGGTGCACTTGTGGCGGGTGACCTGTATGGGGGTGACGTTGGACGCCTGCGCCCGGCTGTCCCGGGCCTGTCCGGATGCGCCGTAGGCTGCACCGCCTGCGGAGGCGTTCTGGGAGAAGCTTCCCTTGTGGTCGGCGTTCCAGTCAGTGGGCTGGCCTGACGTTTCCCCGCGGGTCCGGCGGACATTGTCGGAGAATTCGCGGCGGCCGGCGTTCATTTCCCGGTCGAACTTGCGGCGCCTGCGGATCGCATCGGGGGAAAGGTGGCTGTTCCTCGGATTTGTGACAAAGAAGATCACAAAATTGAGGAGAGAGGCCACCATGGAGATGATGTAGACCGCATAGATGGGCTGGCCGCCGACGATCAGACGGATGCAGGTGACGGCGTCGTAGGCTATGTAGGCTCCGTAGATCCATGCGAGGTACTTGATCTTAACGGGGATGACAAAGTAGAGCAGGACCTGGGCTTCGGGGAAGGTAGCCCCGTAGGCCAGGAAGATGGACACCATTATATAATAGGTAGTAAAGGCGCTGCCCACTGAAAGTTCGCCTGTCTGATAGACCGCCGCGAAGATGAAGTAGCTGATAAAGGCCGCCACGACAGTGAAGAGAAGACCGCCGAAAATGTAGACATTGTAACGGAAATCTCCCCAGGTCCTCTCGAGGGCGGTCCCGATGGACAGGTAGAAAATCATGGTGATGATGGTGAAGAATACCCGGAAGCCGCCCGACCCGCCGCCGAAGGGGGTGATGAGGATCCAGGTGACGAGCCGCCAGACCTGTCCCTGCAGGATCTTATAAGGCTCCAGCGTCATGTAATTGATGACCTGGGGGCTGATCTGCTCGAACATGTATCCGATGATATAGCAGACAATGAGGAAAAAGGTGAGACGGGGGACGGCGTAGCGCCCGATCTTCCGCTCAAGCTCGTTCAGAAATTTATTCATGTGGTCTTCTCCATCAGGGAATCCGGCTTCATTACAAAGCCCCGGAAAGTTTTCCCTCATTATAGGAAATCTGAAGTCTTTCGTCAACATGAACGATGAGAAACCAGTCGCCGGGCACCCTGACCGGGGTATTCGGTTCAAAAAAACGTTCACGGCTTGTGTGACGGACTTTTTGCGGATATAATGGTCACACACTTCCATGAACCGGACGAAAAAGGTCCGCACCCTGAGCGGACGAGTGATTCATAAGCTATGATAAACGGAGAGTATTGAATGAACAGTCGTTTACTATCTATTCTGGTAACAGTCAGCCTTCTCCTGGGAACGATTGGCCCTGCTCAGCCTGTCGTCGCCATGGAGAGCGGTCCGGAAGCTGCCGCTGTAACGGACACACAGGAGGAGACTGCGGGAGCCCTGCCGGACGAATGGGCTGACAGCGGCGAAGTTTCGGGAGCCGTGACGGAGGATCAGACGGAAGGGGCGGCTGCGCCGGAAGAAGACCCCGCGCCGGCCCAGGAAGTCATCGACCTCCCCGGTGACGAATTCCGTGAAGATGCGGCAGAGGAAGATGTCCTTCCCGGCGAAGACGCCGAACCTGCTGCTGAAGAGGCGCCGGAGGAAGAGCCTGTGCCGATCGAAGACGAGGCGCTGATTGATGAGGAGACAGGAGAGGAGAAACCGGAAACGGAAGATGTGGACGATCCTTCCGAGGACGAAACAGAGGCTCCGGGAACTACTGCTGAAGATGAGCTGCCGGAGGAAGACATCTCCCTCAGCGTGCTCGATCTCCCCGAGGCAGAAATCATCACCTTTACCGACCTTACTTCGTATGTTAAGGCCGTTTCTTCTCTGACAAGTGAGTATGATTTTGAAGAAGATGCCACGCTGGTGATCGATACCGCAAGCAGGCAGGTGTCCACCGGAGACGGAGAGGAGCTGGAGCGCGCCGGCCAGGCTGTCATGGAAGCTGCGGAGCTCCCTGCCCGGGAGGCGGCCGATTACCTGAGGAGCGCCGACTATGCGGTCATTTCCGTGAAAGGGGATGAGGTCGTCGTTTCCGATCCCTACCAGACTGCCAGGCTTCTTGTGACCAGTGATACCGGTGTCAACACCGCCGGCGCGGTCCGTGTTCTCCATTACGAAAATGAATACATTCTCCAGTACGCGACCAGCGGCGATGCTGCCCAGGCGTACGAGCTGCTCGCGGGAACCGTTGACTGTCTGGAGCAGGATATCCCCCTGGACGTCATGGATGACGATGAATGGATCTATGAGGCGGAGGCCTGGTTCGACGACGCGGAGACGGCTGCCGCCGTCAGGAACGCCGCCAACGGCGAGGAAGGTATGTTCGAGAACCAGGAGGACTACCTCTCCTGGGCTGTTCCATACCTGGGAATCGACCAGGTACTCGCCGGCTATAACGAGGAGACGGCGCAGGAGATCGTTGTCGCCGTCATCGACTCAGGCTTCGACAACGTCGAGGGCTTTTTTGACAGCGGCAGGATCCTGGAGCCGCTGACCGTGGCGGCGAACGGTGATACCTCCGATGCCAACGCCAGGAAGCACGGGACTTTTGTCCTGGGAGAGATCTACGAGGCAACGCCGGCCAATATCAGGCTCCTGCCGGTCAGGGCCTACAACGACGAGAACAAGATGTCCATGTCCACGCTGATGGCTGCCCTGCGGCTCGTCCAGAACTACGATGCTCATGTCTCTCTCGTCAATATGAGCATCGGCTCCTCCGGCGACCAGGGCATTGCCTACAGCGGAGCAAAACCGGACGCCATCTTCCTGGAGATGACCGAGGCGGGGACCTTCTTCGTGGGCGCAGCGGGCAACAACAGTACGAGCCTGGCGGAGTGCTATCCGGCCAAGAGCCAGTACGTATGTGCCGTGACAGCCATCGATGAAGAGGGGTACTTCGCGGAAAGCTTCTCAAATTATGGGGACAGCACATATGCTGTCGCGTATTCCGCCCCGGGTGCGCTCATGCGCGGGGTGACGCCGCTGACGCAGAGCCACGTCACGACCATGAAAGGGACATCCATGGCCAGCCCTTATGTGGTGACCTGCGCGGCCCTGCTCATGTCCCAGGGCAAGCTGGCCGGACTGTCCGGAGCAGCCGGTTTTGAAGCTGCTCTCGGCAATTATGTGAAGGAGGGTCTGACGGCAGGAACGGACGCCGATCACTACGGAGCCGGATGCGTGGGCTTTCCCGCCGACATCGGCTTTGTCAGCCTCGCGGTAAAGAATTATTACTATAATAATGGCTATGAGGTGAGACCCGGAGACTACGTGACGACCCAGGGGCTTACCGTGACAGCAGGGGCTGACACCCTGGTCAAGGATGTGGATTATACGGTCTCCTACGAGAACAATATCGAGCCGGGCCAGGCGACCGTCTCTGTGACCGGCATCGGTCTGTATGGGGGTACGTCTGTCGGCCATTTCAATATCTACGGAAAAATGGAGGAGTGTGAAATCTCTTCCATAGGGAATGCCGTCTATGACGGAGATGCCGTAACGCCCGAACCGCTTGTGACCTTCCACGGAAGGACATTGGTGAAGGACGAGGATTACACCTTGTCCTATGCGGATAACACGATGCCAGGTACCGCTTCCGTCACCGTGCAGGGAATCGGCTTCTATCGGGACAGTCAGACTGTCACCTTTACCATCCGGCCTGCGGCGCCGGTCTTTGCGATGTCAAATGAAAAGACCGGGATCCGGCTGGCATGGAACAAGGTGCCGGGAGCGGACGGATACATAGTCTACCGGCGGGAAGGCGGCGTGGAGACCGGTGGCTCTTTCGTCCGTCTCAAAAAAATCAGTAATCCTGACACGGTCTCCTTTACGGACAAGACTGCGGAGAGCGGAACCCTTTACACCTACACGGTCAGGGCATACACCGGCGGCATCTCAGGTGTCTATGTCCCTGCCGAGTTCTACCGGCTCGCCGGCGTGACTGCCAGGGCGGAGAACGAGGCCGCCGGCATCAGGATCAGCTGGTCCTCCGTACAGGGAGCCGGCGGGTATTACGTTTACAGGAGAAAGACCACCGAGTCCGGGTATACGCAGATCGGGAAGACCGGGCGGAGCCGCCTTTATTTTGTGGATAAGAGCGCCGTCAACGGCAGCAAATACCGCTACTTTGTAAGGCCCTGTTATGGCAGCTATTCCGCTCACTTTCTGTCCAGCACCCTGTTCACGCGGCTTTCA
>CACXEL010000063.1 GCA_902766655.1 uncultured Lachnospiraceae bacterium
CTACCAGGATGACCCCGACGCGGATTCCGGCTTCTTCTATTTCGGCGAGGAGACCGGCAACGTTGTGGCCCTGGCCATCACTCACGGCGCCATGGCAGTGTCGGCTGCATCCACCCACCCCGAAAGGGCGCTGATGGTCTATGACCTGATCCGCAATGACCCGGAATGCTATCACCTCTTCAACTATGGTATCCAGGGAATCTCCTGGGATGTGGATGAGAACGGTATGCGGATCGTGCCCGAAGGCTACAACTCCGATACGGACAACATCAACGGCATGACCAACTACTGGTGGGGCAGGAACGATGACCTTGAGATCAGGGATGCCCAGAAGAACTGGGACGAGATCGAAAAGCTCTATGCCGAGTATGACAGCCTCAAGATCGATTATCCTTACGGCCAGTTCGTGCCCGAGGTCGACGAGATCCAGGGCAAGATCAATAACGTAAATGAGACCTACAACAATTACATGAAGCAGATCGCATACGGCAAGTATCAGGGAACGGCGGAGGACATCGTGGCGGAAATGTGCGATGCGCTCAAGAAGGCCGGCATTGAGGATGTCACTGCAGAGCTTCAGGCACAGTTTGACGCGCTTTACAAATAACAGCCGTCGACTTCTTTAACGGCCCGTGGTGCGTGTTGCGTACCACGGGTTCTTACGGAGGAGAGAAAATTGACAAAAATTACGATCCATGCCGATCGCAGGAGCTCCCGCATCGAGCCCGAGATCCAGGGCCAGTTCGCGGAGCATCTCGGCCGCTGTATATATGAAGGCATCTATGTCGGGGAGGACTCTGACATTCCGAACGTGAACGGGATGCGCAAGGACGTTGTGGAAGCACTGAAAGCTATCCGGGTCCCGGTGCTTCGCTGGCCCGGCGGGTGCTTCGCCGATGAGTACCACTGGATGGACGGAATCGGTCCCTGTGCTGAGCGGAAAAGGATGATCAACACCAACTGGGGAGGACTTGTGGAGGACAATTCTTTTGGAACCCACGAGTATATGGAGCTGTGCCGGCAGCTTGGCTGCAGGACTTATATAACCGGGAATCTCGGCAGCGGAACACCCCGGGAGATGAGTGAGTGGGTGGAATACATGACCTTCTCCGGTGAATCCCCGATGGCTGATTTGAGACGCCGGAACGGGCGGGATGAGCCCTGGCAGGTCGATTACTTCGGCGTCGGTAACGAGAGCTGGGGATGCGGGGGCTTTATGCGTCCTTCTTACTATGCGGACCTTTATCGCAGGTACGGCACTTTTGTGCGCGATTACGGCCAGAGAAAGCGGATCCGGAAAATAGCCTGCGGACCCAACGCCGATGACTGGCAGTGGATGCGCACGGTCCTGGCGGACTGCTGTACACCCGGAAAACGGGACGCCGGCAGGATGATGGATGGTATTTCCCTTCATTACTATACGGTGCCCGGAGAAGATTGGGACCATAAAGGAGATGCTTCCGTCTTCACCACAGAGGAATACTACAGAACACTCGCAAAAGCATGGCGGATGGAGACACTTCTGGATAAATATTGTGATATACTGGATGAGTATGATCCGGAAGGCAGGATCGGCCTGATCGTCGATGAGTGGGGAACCTGGTATGACGTGGAGCCCGGGACCAATCCCGGCTTCCTCTACCAACAGAATACCATGCGGGATGCTATCGTCGCGGCCATCACGCTTAATCTCTTCAACCTGTACAGCCGGCGCGTCAGGATGGCCAACATAGCCCAGACGGTCAACGTTCTGCAGGCTATGGTACTGACGGATGGTGAACGCATGGTGAAGACACCTACCTACCATGTTTTTGACCTGTTCAAAGAACACCAGGGAGGTGTTCTGCTGGATACCACGGCCGAGCCGGAATTCGTATCCAGTGGTGAAGACAAGGTGCCTCTGGTCAGCCTTTCATCTTCCATGGATGAAAGCGGAAGGATCTGCCTTACTGTGGCCAATGCGAGTGCCTCCGACAGTGTGACGATTCCTGTCGAAGTCTCGGGGCGGTCATGCCGCGTGGTCAGGGGCAGGATCCTGGCAGGGGCCCCGGATGACAAAAATACCTTTGACGATCCTGAGAAGGTGACTGTCAGGGATTTCTTCGCTGATCTGGTAGACGGCAGCTATTTTTGCGCGGAAATGCCGCCATGCAGTGTCGCATCATTCATTCTGGAGTAAAGAACGTGCCGGTTTGATGGGAGAGTGCTTATGAAGTATATGAAAAAGCACCGTTTTTTCAGCGGAAGGGAAGTAAAAGTCACGGACCCTTTCTGGGTAAAAAAGATTCGTACGGTCAGGGAGGAGATGCTCCCTTATCAGTGGGAGGTCCTTCACGACAGGGTGCCGGATGCGCCGAAGAGCTGGTGCATTCGCAATTTCCGCCTGGCGGCCAAGGTGAACCGGGCGAAGAAGCAGGGTATTGCCCTGGCGCTGGAAAATACAGACCGTGGATTTTCCATCTGGCCGGAGAATCCGGAAAACCCCGGTGACTCTTTCTATGGCTTCATTTTCCAGGACAGTGACCTCTACAAGTGGATCGAGGCGGCTGCTTACCAACTCAGCATGGAACAAGATCCTGAACTCGCGAGGCAAGTGGGGGAGGCGGTCGAGCTCATCAGCGAGGCCCAGACGGAGGATGGGTATCTGGACACCTACTATATCATAGGCGGGATGGAAGGAGCCTTTTCGAACCTGCGGGACAATCATGAGCTCTATTGCTTCGGACATCTGACGGAGGCGGCCGTCGCTTTGTCCCGGGCCAC
>CACXEL010000064.1 GCA_902766655.1 uncultured Lachnospiraceae bacterium
CGGGGGATCGCCTACACCCACCTGCTCACCGAATATCCCAACTATCGGCATTATGTTGTCCGCAGGCTTCTCACGGCCCTCGGCGAGCTCTGAGAATGCGGATCTTACTGTGAGGCAGCGGTGCCTCAAAGCTATCATGGTCATTCAGCCGGCGGATGCATTGCGCCTGCGGGGGAGGCAGCAGGGACGGAAGGCCGTCCTAAGAGAGGACGGCCCAGGCTTTGCAGGCAGCGGTCTCCTGTACCCTCCGGTAGCCTCCTGAATAACATTATTCAGGAGCTTTTAAGATCTCCGCCGGCCGGATCGACCGGCAGGGGCGTTCCGCCCGCTGCCGGGTCCGGCTGCGCCGCATGCATCCCATGCCCTTCGGCGTTCGATGCATGGGTAGCCAAGGTTTCATCGGGGTGCAGTTGCCCCGCTGAGACCTTGGCCCGTCGCCGGTAGAGCACTGGGCAGCCGGGCCTTGGCCCGGACTGCCCTTTCTTTTTTGGCTGATGAGGATAGACGGCGGTATTCATGGTTTCATGTCGTGTCATACCACATAAGGAGCGGATAAATGGAAGAAGCGGGCAGCAGAAAAAGTATATTGGACCGTCTGGACGACCCGGCCCGCTGGCTGGCCCTCCTCACATATCGGAGGGAGAAGGGACATATGACCGGCTGGGAGGAAAGGGACCTTTGTGCTTTCATAGAACACAGGGAATACCTGCCGGTCGTGGAGGGAATACGGCGCGGAGAACCCTTCGCCCTGCCGAGGCGGATCTGTCTGAACAAAAAGTCCACCGGCAAAAAGCGGATCGTGTTCTCATTTCCAAGGGCCGAGAACTATGTGCTGAAGCTTCTGGCTGCCGAGATGAACGACTTCGACGGCCTGTTTACACGGGACCTCTACTCATTCCGGCGGGGAAAGAGCGTGCGGGATGCGGTGCGCCGGCTTTCCCGGATCCGGGGTCTTGGAGAAATGTACAGCGTCAAGCTGGACATCCATGATTACTTCACCTCCGTATCACCCGATGATATGATTGAAGTCCTGGCGCCGGTGAGGGAGGCCGATCCTGCCCTGTCCGCTTTTCTGGAGGCTCTCCTCAGAGAGCCCTTCGTTCTGGACAATGGGGTCAAGGTGTCCTGCCGCAAGGGCATTCTGGCCGGAGCCCCTACGGCCGGCTTTATGGCGGACCTCTACCTGGACAGCCTGGACCGGTGGTTCGGAGAGAGGGGCATCCCTTATGCCAGGTACTCCGACGACATGGTTTTTTTCACGCCGACCGGGGAGGAGGCCGAGACCTGTGAAGCCCACGTACGGGAACACCTGGCTGCCCGGGGGCTGTCTGTCAATGAGAGGAAGACGGTGCGGACCGGACCGGGGGAGCCCTGGGAATTTCTGGGGTTCTCATTCTCAGACGGGCAGGTCGATGTGTCCAGGGTTTCCGTGGAGAAAATAAAGGCCAAGCTCCGGCGGAAGGTCCGGGCCTTCAAGAGGTGGCAGCGGAAAAGAGACGCCGGCGACGATCAGACCATGCGGGCCTTCATCCGTTATTTCAACCGGAAATTTTACGACAATCCGATTGACAACGAGATTACCTGGGCCAGGTGGTATTTCCCGGAAATAACGACCACGGATAGTCTCCGGGAGATCGACCGATACATGGTCGACTGTATACGGTCCATCCCGGCCAGGCGGCACACGAAGGCCAGGTTCAACCTCCGCTACGAGACCATACGGGAGCTTGGTTTCCGGCCCCTGGTATCCGAGTATTTCCGGATGAAGGAGGAGAGTGCGACGGAGGCAGGTACCTGACTTCCCCTGCCGGCCGCCTGCTTCCTGCCAGTGACGTCTTCCTCGGGGGAGGCTGGCTCCTGAACCCCCTTGCCGGCTGCTCGGTACAGGAACAGGTCCTGATAAAAAGTGGATTTCTCCGGCCCTGCCCTCCTTGAGAACACGGAAAGGGTTCATGAACGCCTGGGCGGACTCGTGAAAAATGATTATAAATTTTACAATGGATGAGACTTTTTTATATAGATTGTTGCGCTGATGCCCCTTTAAGGGTTATTATTAAAAAAGGAATGTGATGAGCCAAGCCATACATTCTGTTGCTTGCTTTAGAAGGCATTTGTATAAGCTAACCAACGATCAGAAAGGGCAACGTGTTTATGAAGAAAAAAGAGATCAGCAGACGCGATTTCCTGAAGGGCCTGGCTGCCGGCGCAGCCAGCATGGCTGTTCTGGGCGTCCTCGAGGGCGCTGAGAACTCCTCGGGTACAGAACCGGCTGCAGCGGCCGATGCAGCCGCGGCAGCGGCAGAGACCGCAGCTGAGCCGACCATGGCTGTCACCGGTGTCAGCGCAGGGGAGGCCTCCGAGGCCGTGGCGGACGCCGCCAAGGCTGCCAGCGGACTTACCTTTACGCCTGGTACCTACACGGCTACCGCCAAGGGTATCGGCAGTGATGTCACCGTTGAGATGACTTTTGATGAGACCTCCATCACAGCTGTCAAGATCGATGCCTCGGGCGAGACACCCGACATCGGCGGCAAGATCGCTCCCGACATGGAGACCGCCATCCTGAACGCGCAGAGCGCGGATGTGGACGCTGTCTCCGGCGCCACCGTCACATCCGATGCCATCAAGAAAGCGGCCGCGGACTGCATTTCCCAGGCCAGCGGACAGGAAGTGGTCATCGAAGACAAGGACGAGGCCGCGGGCGACTGGCTTGGCGAGGCTCCCGAAATCGCTGATTCCGATATCGCCGAGACGGTCGACACCGACGTTCTCGTTGTCGGCGTGGGCACCGGCGGCTGGCCGACCCTCATGACGCTGGCCGAGGAGGGTGTCAAGACCCTGGCTATCGAGAAGCGCGAGAACCCGACCGGCATCCGCGAGGATATCGGCGCTATCGGCTCCAGGCTGCAGAAGGAGACCATCAAGGAATATCCGGAGCAGGAAATCGACAAGATGGAAGCTCTCCAGGAGCTTGTCCGCTACAGCTCCGGCTACATTGACAGCGATCTGGCCAAGGTATGGATCGATGAGTCCGCCGAGACCGTCGACTGGCTGACCGACATCTTCGAGGGCAGCGGCAAGTACTTTATGAGCCACGAAGGCGGCATCGGCAACATCGACGATCCGGGCCGCGACAAGGCTTATTCCACCGGCCACAGCCCGCACAAGAAGGAAGAGTTCGCTGACGACGCTTCCGTCACCACCAACTCCATTTTCACCGAGTACATCGAGAGCAAGTCCGGCGACGTCACCATCCGCTGTCAGTGCGAGCTGGTCCGTCTGCTCCAGGACGACAGCGGCAAGGTCATCGGCGCCATCGCCAAGGACACCGCCAAGGACGCTTACGTCAAGATCAACGTCGCCAAGGCCGTCATCATGTGCTCCGGCGGCTATGCCACCAACACCGAAATGCTCAAGGCTCTCCAGCCGGAGACCCTCAAGATGAAGGTCAACTATACCCTGGGCTCCACCTGCGACGGCTCC
>CACXEL010000065.1 GCA_902766655.1 uncultured Lachnospiraceae bacterium
CTCCACCGGTGTGCCGTCCTCCTTCAGAAGGTGCATCTCGGTGTCGATATCCAGACCGCCGCAGGTGCTGTAGACATAGGCAGCGCCCTTGATGCAGTAGATCTTGCCCTCGGTCTGGCCGTGGACATCCTCCAGATTGATCTGGAAGCCGATCTGCTCGCCCAGGTCCGCCAGGGAGTCGGCGATGAAGACGTCGTTGTACTTGGCGCCCATCTCCAGGATGGCATCCAGGTTCTCGACCGGCGTGCCCTCCTCATAGGTGCCGCCCTGGCCGAAGAACATGGGCATATTGAAGGAAATGAGGCCATTTTCCTTGATGGAGTTGTACTCTTCTTCGTTGATCAGGACGTAGTAGTTGGCGCCGGCCTCCCAGGCGTTGAAGGCAATGCCGAGGCCGTTGTAGTTGGCGTCGAAGCTGTTGCCCTGGGAGTCGATCATCTGATAGTTGAGATCCAGGACCAGGCTGGTCAGAATGCTCTTGTCGTCATTGCTGTAATCGTCGGAGCGGATCATGTTGTCGACCTGGGCAATGTGGTCCTCCACCGCCACGTCCTCGTTGTAGAGGGCACCGCCGAGCGCCAGGCCCTCGCTGATGGCGAAGCCGTCACACTGGGTCATGCCCTTGGTGTGCCATACGGCGCCGGTATACTTCTGGGTCATCTCGGCATTTCCGATGTAACCGCCGGTGGCGAGGATGACGTTTTTACCGTAGATCTCATAGATGGTTCCGTCATAGTATTCGGCCTCGACACCGATGACCTTGCCTTCCTCGTCCTTGAGGAGTTTGGTCGCGGTGAGCTCGGTCATGTAGTCATTTTTCTCGTTCATGGCCTTGGCCTTCTCCATGGAGTTCGTGTAGGCGAGGTCCTTGGAGGTGTTGGACTTGTCGGAGTACATGGTCCACAGCTGCCAGCCGTGGGGATCATAAAATGCGAACATGTTGTCCAGGAACTGGAAGTCCCAGTTGTCCTCCAGCCAGCCGAAGGTCGCGCCGGACTCCTCGATGAAGAGCTTCACGATCTCCTCCTTGGCATCGCCGTCGGTGTACTCCATCCAGGCTGCGAGCAGCTCGTCGGGATCGACGAAGTTGCTGCCGCCGTTCAGCTCGACCTGGCGGGCCGGGTTCACGCCCAGGGGGCCGGCCGTGTTGGTGCCGTTGCCGCCGATCTTGGCTGCTGTCTCAAGGCCGAAAACGGTCGCGCCGTTCTCCGCCGCACTCAGGTAGGAGGCGACGCCGGAGGTGCCGAGGCCGACGACGATGACGTCGTAGTCCTCCAGAACGACCTTTTCGGTGCTCTTTGCGATGTCCGCGTACCACTCAGCCGATTTGCCGCCGTTCTCATCGATCACCTTGGCGATGATGGCCCGGGCTGCGTTGCTGGAAACGGTGGCGCCGCTGATGGCGTCCACGGCAAGGCTCTGGGACTCGATGACGCGCGGGAAATAGTTTTCTTCCACCGTTGCGTACTGAGGACTGTACTCATCCTCGTTCGCCTGGGTGGCGGAGCCGGCGCAGATCGTCTCGATCTTTGTGATGGCGTTATTTTCAAATGTGACGGCCAGCTCCATCTCCTTCATGACGCCGAAGGCGGGCGACTTGGCCTGGTAGGTCCCGTCCGGAACGGGCGTCTTATCGCCGGTCGGGGCTGCGCCGCCGGCCGCCTGCTCGAGCGCAGAGGCGACCGCTGCCCTGACGGCATCGCTGGTGAAGGTGGCTCCGGAAACGCCGTCAATCTCCGCGCTCTTCTTCTCCAGGACCTGTGCCTTGAGTTCCTCCAGGGCTGCGCCGCCGACATCCGGCGTCTCATCGCTGCCGACGATCTCTACGGAAACGATGCCTTCCTCGCCGACTTCGATGGTGACCTCAACTGGGCCGCCGAAGCCCTGGGCGGATGCGGTGTAAGTTCCGGGGAGCAGGCCGCCTGCCGATTCCCCGGCGGGAGCTTCCTCGGTGGGTTCAGCGGTCTCTTCCACTGCCTCTTCGGCAGGTTCAGTGGTCTCTTCCACAGCCTCCTCGGCGGGTTCAGCGGTCTCTTCCGCTGCCTCCTCCACCGACTCTGCTGCCGGCTCGGACGTCTGGGCGGCGGAGCCGGCGGTGCTTCCGCCGCAGCCAGCCAGAGATCCTATGACCAGGGCGCTGCAGAGAAGCAATGCGAGTTTTCTTTTCATTTGTTGCCTCCTTTCTTTTTGGAAATGTGTGGTTTATCAATCTCCCTTCCCCGAGCTGCTTTTTCCGGATGAAGCGGCGCCGATGGAAGGGCCGGATTCTGGGGGAAATGAGAACAATCGAAGGTGGATGCGGGCGATAGAACAAAAAATGCCCAACCTTATGCTCAGGCTAAGGTCAGGCATTTATGTCGATTTCACGAGCATAAAATGGTATTGATTTATTATACCATTCGAGGGGGGTGGCATCAAGGGATAGCTGGGAG
>CACXEL010000066.1 GCA_902766655.1 uncultured Lachnospiraceae bacterium
CCCAGCGAGTGGCGGCCGGGCATCGAGCCCTACTACCCCATCAACAACGAGCGCAACAACACCCTCTACCACCGCTACAAGGCCCTGGCCGACAAGGAGGAGAAGGTCCTCTTCGGCGGCCGCCTGGGCACCTACCGCTACTACGACATGGACAAGGTCATCGCGGCGGCGCTGGCGGATGTCGAGCGCGAACTCGGGACCCGGGCCTGAGAAGGCTTCCCTTGACCGGACAGGACCGGCACACAGCCACAGCTGTATCACCGCTCTGCGCATCCTGGCAGGAGCCGGACCACATTCACTTTGCCATGCAACACTCACACAGGCGGACGGCACGATCACGGACCGTCCGCCTTTCTTTTAAGGAGGTGCACATGTCCGAAACAAATGTCAGAGAGGCGAAAAAAAGGGTCCTCTTCCTCGACCACGCCAAGGCCCTGGGCATCCTCATGATCACCTATGGGCACATCACGGAGCTGGGCAACAGCGTCGACCGCTGGATGTCCCTCTTCAAGGTCTCCGTCTTCTTTGTGACCGCCGGCTTTGTCATGGCGATGTCCGGATCCTGGAGGCGCCAGTCCATGGCGGAGCTGGTCAAAAAGCGCCTGATTTCTCTGGGTATCCCCTATGCGACCTTCAGCGCCCTGGCCGTCGTGGTCCGGGTCGGCGCGCAATTCCTGAAGACAGGCGGGGGCAAAAAGCTTCTGAAGGAGCTGCTCTTCCGCTTCTTCACCCTGCGCGGCCTCTTCCCGCTCTGGTTCCTGCCGGTCCTCTTTATCGCCGAGATCATTTTCCTTCTCATTTTAAAGAGCGGCAGTAAGGTCCTCCTGGGCCTGACCTTCCTCTGGCCGGTCCTCATGACCCTCCTGACCAGCCGTTACATCGACCGGAACCGCGCCCTCCTTGACGGGCTGAGCGTAAAGATGGATGTCACCCTCGTCCTCTCCAAAGCCGTCGTCGCTGTCTGGTTCCTGGCCGTCGGCTATATGGCTTATTTCCTCTTTGAGAAAATAAAGACCTCGCAGGGCCTCCTCGCAGGAATCCTGCTCTTCGCCCTCACCATCCTCTTCTCCAGGATCACGAAGGGAATCGACATCAACATGATGAAGCTCGGACGTTATCCGGCCCTCTTCTATGCGGGAGGCGTTGCGGGATCCCTGGGGAGCCTCTTCATTTTCCGTTTTCTCGAGGGGAAAAAGGTCTCCCTGCCCCTCTTCACCTACTTCGGGCAGAATTCCCTGGCCCTCATGGGGCTCCAGCGTGGCCCGCTGATCATCAACATCATATACAAAGGCTTCAGCAGTGTCGCTGCCATCGAGAAAACGCCTGGCATCAAATATCACGCGGAGAACCTCTGCGTCCTCGCCCTGGTCCTGATCACCGTATATGGAGCGACCGAGCTCATAAACCGGTACTGCCCCTGGATGCTGGGACGGCTCCGAAAGAAATCGGGATGAGAATACGGCAGAGGCCTTTTTGAGACTGAGGGACGGTCCTTTGTTCTCATTTTTCGAAAAGCAATTCGAAAAATGAGAACAAAGGACCGTCCCTCAGTCTCAAAAAGGCCTCTGTCTGTTACCTTCAGTACCCTTTTTTGATCATGTATGCATAAGTCCTGGCCGAATTCCTGTCATCACGGAAGGCAAACAGATCCGGCCTCCTGTCTGCATACACTGCTTTCTCTCGAAAGCCTCCGGAGGCATACTCCTCGATTCCGGCAATCAGGGCCTCCTCGTCAGTGTACCGGTCCCCGAAAAGGTCCTTCTCAAAGTCAATATAGCTCCCGCCATGGGCGCGCTTGTATTCCTCCGTGTCGAACTGGTAGAACAGGACAGGCTTCCCGAGGTAGAAGGCATCCCAACTGACCGAGGAATAGTCGGTGATCAGCATATGGCAGCGCATGATGATCTCGTTGAGGGGCCGGCTCCCGAAGGGCACCAGCTCCACATACCCCGGATCCGCTTTAAACTCCCCGAGCTGCTCGCCCAGCTTCGGGTGGAGGTAAAAGACCAGGCGGAAGCCGCAGGTCTCCGCGCAGCGGCGGAGCCGCTCACTGCCAAGAAGCGCCATATAGCGGCGATAGTATTCGCTGGCGGTGAAGTCCTCCGCGGTGCAATCCTCCAGCCAGTTCCGCCAGGTGGGCATGATGAGGATGAAACGGTCGTCGGCTGAAGCCTTGTCGTGGAAGACGTCCCAGCGGCAGAAGCCGAGAATGGGGGCATTTTCCGGCGTGTAGCCGAAGTTTTCCGTCACGATCTTCTGCTCAAAGGCGGAGGTGGTGACAAAGCTGCTCTTCTCCCCCAGATACTGCCTGTGGAAAAGGTTGTGGACCCGCTTGAAGGCGGTCACCCCGTGCTGAAGGAAGACGAAGGGCTTCCGTCTGGCCGCCGCGCTGATCAGGTTCGGCCTGGCCTGCCAGACGTAGAGATGGGAGATGACGTCCGAGGAAGCATATACGCGGACCGCCACAGTATAGACCATATACTTAAAGCTCATGAAGGGCAGAATCTGCTTCCGGTAGGGCTCCGTACGCTCCCACTCCGGAGAAGCGGGGTCCATCACGTAGAAAATATGCTTCCGCTCCGCCTCCGGCAGCTCCTTCATGCAGTACTCAAAGAAGTACCAGCCGTTGTCCTGGGCCGCCGCGCAGAACTTCTCGTAGATGATCCAGATCCGCTTTCTCTTCCAGATGGGTCTTCCCAGGAAGTACACCACCGCCGCAGCAATCTCCTTGAGCCGCTGCCCGGCCCCGTCATATTTCGTCCCTTTCCGGAAAATGAAAGCCAGCTTCTCCCTGTAAGGAAAGAAAATAAATCCCCCCTTCAGCCTGCAGACATAGTCACCAACGGAAAAGGCTTTCCGCTGCAGGCCAGAGGTGTGGACCGGAAGCAAAACCTCCGCCGGACTGCCCGGCTGCGCCTCATTCCCGCACTCTGACAGGCAGGCACGGCTATCCGCGGACGCCAGATGGTCTGATCCTGCCGCCTTCGTCTCATCCTGCCTGCCGCCGCCCGACTGTTCCACGACCACTGCCAGATCCCAGTAGATGGGCTCCAGGGAATAGTCATTCATATCAGCGCGGCAGGTCAGAATGTACTCATTTCCCCGACGCGCCTCGACAAAGGGCAGCGAAATGCGCTCGTTCCGCAGGTCATTGCGCAAAGTAAGCCGGAGCTCTTTCACCGTCAGACCGTCTGCCGGCAGCTTAATCACCAGATCGAGCCTGGAGCCCCTGCACCGAATCTTCTCAAGGGCCGCCTTGGGCTCTCCGGAAAAGCTGTCCCGGATGAAGTTCGGATCAATATTGAGGCCCGGGAAGCACCGGTCGATATTGCGCATATGGATCCGCCGGCGCACGGAAGCGCTGACCCTGGACAGAGCCTCCTCGATGAGGGTCCGCGGGTTTGTTCCTGTCAGAAAGAGGAAGGTATAGTCATCCGCATAGTGGTCGCAGAGGTGAGCGCTGAGCTCCGGGGTAAAGAGGTTCTTCTCAAACACGATCAGCTCATTATCCGGGTCAGCCTTGGCAAGGAGAGCATCCATCTTCTCCGGCGTGTCCAGGTTGGCCGGCCAGCGGACACGCCACCGCTTTTTGGCGTTGGCACTGTAATCCTGAACAGGCATATCGCCTGATTCGCCGTGGAAGACCAGATCGGCCATTTTGCTGCCGGTGTCCGGCCCGTCGTAGCGGATAAAACGGTCTGTATAATACCGGTCGTCCTTGTAATCGTCCGCGCGGAAGCTCTCGGTCCTGAGGCATTCAATCAGGTCGTCCAGCTCATAGATCTTGCGGAAGGGAAGCTCCCGGATATCAAAATACATGCCCCGCTCGGCCATATACTCCTCATAATCGTACATGAAGAGGATGACCGGCTTCCCGGTGATGGAGAAATCAAAGAAAACGCTGGAATAATCCGTGATCAGCGCGTCCACACTGTTCAGGAATTCATACTTGTCCACGCCCTCCGGGAAGGGCAGGATATGGCGGTAGCTGTCCAGGCTGACCGCCTGCTGAACGATCGGGTGAAAATTGACGTACAGCTTCTGGGAATCCGTCAGCGCTCCGTCGATCTCCCGGAGCATGCCGTTCACGGTCTGCCCGTAGTCCTCCAGATGTATATCGTGGTTGCTCTGTCCCCGCCAGGTGGGCATATAGGCCAAAGTGGTGAATCCGCTGTTGCCAAGACTCTCCCTCACCGCAAGCCCCAGCTCCGGATGAGAGAATATGCTGTTCCGCGGATATCCGCTGAGCACCACTTTGCCCGTATAGAGCTCGTTCAGGTTATAATCGCCCATCATGGCGTCCCGGGTGAACTCGTTGGGGAACATGATATAGCTGGCCTGGAGGAAATTGTGCTGGACGTTGTACATGGACTCGATGCCGAGCCGCATCTTCTTGCCCAGGGTCTTCAGAGGCGTTCCGTGCCAGGTCTGCAGATAGACCTGCCCGGGCCGCCGAATGAACCAGGCCGGGAAGGAGCTGTTGTTGATGAGATAAGCAGCCGTTGCCATCACCTTGGTATAGGCAAATGAATTCACGTCCACCAGCTTGACCTTGAGTCCAAGCGCCTCCGCCTGGGCCTTGTGGCGGGCCATATCCATCGTGGCGAACCAGATTTCATACCGGTCCGCCTCACCGGTCTCCATGAGACTTTTCAGGATATAAAAAGGCGAGTCGGACAGGTCCCGCCCGTGAAAAGACTCAAAGAGGACCCTGTCCGGCTTTACGGCGCTGTGCCTTAAGTGCCAGGCATAGACAAATTTCATCTGGCCGGGCTTATTGCCCAGCCAGCGTTTGATTTTTCCCAGTTTCTTTTTTACCTTTACAGCCGCTTTGGGTAGCATATCCATCCTCACGAAAGCAATCCGCTGATGAACTGATAGGTCCTCCGACAGTTGTTCTGGTCCCTGTAGGCGAAATAGTCGGAGGCTTTCCGGTCATTTTCCGGGCTCAGGCGGCAGCCTCCCTCCAGGCAGCGCTCAATGTGGTCCAGGAGTTCATTTTCCTCCTCGGCCCGGTCGCCGGGAAGTTCACTGCGCATATCGATGTAGGAGCCGTGCGCATCCATGTACCGGTCGTAGTCGAATTGATAGAAGATGACCGGCTTCCTGAGATAGAGGGTATCCCAGCAGACGCTGGAGTAATCCGTGATCAGAGCGGAACAGCGCATGATCTGCTCGTTCACGGGCACCTCGCCCGAGGAGGCCATGGAGATCCGGTCACCCAGCTTGTCCCGGAAGGTGCCCAGATGGTCGGCGAACTTGGGATGGAGGCAGAGCACGATCCGGCTGTCGTATTTTTCAAGCATTTCCTTGAGCCGCTGGCTGAGGAGCAGGCTCGTGTAGTGCCTGTAGTAATCGCTCTTGATGAAGGCCTCGTCGCTCACGTCCTCCAGCCAGGACCGCCAGGTCGGCATGAGAAGGATCGTCTTGTTGTTGTCATCGGACTTGTCTGTCAGGACGTCCCAGCGGGCAAAGCCAAGGATGGGAGCCTCCGTACGGTTGTAGCCGAAGTTGCCGACCACAATGTCCTGCTCCTTCTGGGAAGTCGTCACGAAATACTTCATGGGGCTGGACCCGTACTTTCCGAAGAGGTTGTGGACCCGCTTGAGGGCGGTCACCCCGTGCTGGAGAAAGATCTGGTTCTTCGCGCGCTTCGCGCCGTCATAGACGAAGCTGGGCTTTGACCGCCAGACGTAGAGATGAGACTTGGTGTCCGTGGAAACGAGGAACCTGGCCGACAGCATGTAAAGCATATGCTTAAAGCTCATGAAGGGAATCACCTGGCGCCCGTACATGGCCACCTTCTCATAGTCCGGCGACTTCCTGTCCATGACGTAATAGATATTCTTCTTTTCCTCCGGAGACAGCTCATCCATGCAGTACTTGAAGAAATAATAGCTGTTATCCTGGGCAGTAGCTGAGAACTTCTCATATACCAGAAGGATCTTGCGTTCTTTCAGCTGTTTTCGGAAAAGCTTGCTCACGACCTTTGCGGTCACTTCCTTTACACGGGTCCCCATATTGTCATAGTCCGTGTTCGGACGCACACAGAACGCAAGAACGCCCTTGGCCCCCATATACGGGAAGATTATGTTGCCGTCGTCAAGCTTCATCTGAATGTTGAGGAGGCGAAGCATCCTGCGGATCATTTTACCGTTAAAGGACAGACGGTTCCGGACGTCGCAGCCAATCATGCTGACCGTCACTTCCAGGTCCCAATAAACGGGTTTGATGCCGGGCAGGGCATCTTTTTCCAGAATCAGGACCAGGTGGCTGCCCTTGCCTTTGGGCGTGACCGTCATCTTCACAGGAATGGAAATATCCTCGACCTGGGACCGATAGACCAGCCTTGCCTCCCCGATGTGGTCGGGAAGAAGGTCGGGCGCATCGGCTATGACCTTAAGCCTGCCTGACGGGCAGGAGAAGCGCCTGACGCTAATGGCTTTGAGAGTGCCCGTGGTCGCTATCTCCAGTCGCAGATATCCGTCGATATTCCCGTCAGCCTTGGGGAGGAGAAGAATTTCCATCTGCTTTCTGGTCCAGTCGTAGCTCTTCCCGGAAGCGCGGACGTCCTCGAAGGGGCTCTGAATGATTTTTTTCAGATTGGTCCTGGAATAATCGGCGGGAAGCATGACACTGATTTCGCTGCCCTGATAGTAGCGTACACCGGAAATCTCCCGGTAACAGTCCTTGCCGCCGTCTTCATTGCCGCTCTTCAGGAGGACCAGGACTTCCTTTCCCCCTCTGTCCAGGCAGGTGAGACCGATAAAGGGGCTCTCCCCCTTATAGACTGTCAGGTCCTCGAGCAGCTGCCCCACTTCCAGGGTGATCCGGCCCTCCTCCTTCTCCTCCGGCGTCAGGGGGCGTTTCCAGAAAATGCGGTAGCTTCCGGTCATAAGGATGACGCTTAAGGGCTCCAGTCCGCCGCAGTCGAAGCCGACGTTCATGATCCCGCTGCCGTGGACAGAGATCTCCTTCAGGCTGCCGGGCACCACTGCCGTGGGATCGGCGTAGTAGCCGGCATCGCAGAAGCCGAAATCGGTGAGGGTTTCCACCACATTGAGTCCGGGAAGAGTCCTCTCCAGATCACGTTTCCAGATCTCGGCAGCGAGGGTCTCGTCGACCTCCTCCTCCTGGAGCCGGTCGAACTCCTCATAGGTGATGGGCACGGCATTTTTGGTGATGATATAGTCAAAGCTGTCATTGTATCTGTCGTAGAGAAGCTCCGACTGTCTTCCGCTGAACCAGCCTGCGTAGAACCAGACCACGCTGTTTTCGTCAGCTTTCCTGGCTATGGTCTCCAGCCGGTAGACATCCTTGAAGTCTCTGGGCTTCAGCACGGTCACCGGGCGCTCTTTGTTGGCGCTGTAATCGTGGATCTCAAGACCGCCCTCATCGCCCTCGACTGCCAGCCTCACCAGCCTCTCGGCGATGTCCGCGGAGTCGTACTTGAAGAAGGTCCTGTAGTATTCGGTGTCCTCGTAAGTGTCGTTCACGTAAGCCCGGTCCCGCAGACAGACGCCGAGCTCGGCCGCCGTGGAGACCATCCGGAAGGGAAGGGTGTGGATGTCGAAGTACATTCCCCGGTCCCTCAGGTACTCGTCCAGGTCGTAAGTGAAGAGGATCACCGGCTTCTTCGTGAGGGAGAAATCAAAGAAAATGCTGGAATAGTCTGTCACCAGCACATCCGAACAGCTGATGAACTCGTAGGGCTCCACATCCTGGGGGAAGGGCAAAATATGCCTGTAGCTGTCCAGTTTGACGAAATCCCTGAGGATCGGATGGAACTTCACATAGAAAATGTCGTCATCCGCCAGATATCCGTCCAGCTCCTCGAAGATCAGCCGGACCGTCTCCGCGTAATCCGCCACGATCTTGTCGTTCCAGCTGGTCCCGCGCCAGGTAGGCATGTAAATGAAAACATGCTTGTCCTCGATCCCGCGCGCCTTTCTCAACGCCTTCCCCTGCTCCGGCCGCAGAAAAACGGAATTTCTGGGATAGCCTGCCATGACCACCTTCCCTGTGTAGAGCCGTTCCAGGTTGTAATCATTCATGATGATATTCCTGGTGAACTCATTGGGCTGGGTCAGATAATCCGCCTGCAGGAAGCCATGCTGGGCCTGATAGAGGGTATCGATGCCGAACCGCATCTTCTTGCCCAGGGTCTTGAGCGGGGTCCCGTGCCAGGTCTGCATGTAGACCTGCCCCGGCCTCTTGCTGAAGAAAATGGGCACACCGGCATTCCCGAAAATGAACCCCGCCGTGGCCAGAATGCGGGCATACTCATATGTATTAACGTCTACGAGCTCCGCCTTGACGCCCATGCTTTCCAGCTGCTGCGCGTGCAGCTCCACATTCTCGCTCGTAAAATATATCCTGAAACGCCCCGGATAGCAGGACATAAGGGCCCGGGCGAACTCCGGCCCGGAATCTGAGACATTCTGGCCATGGAACATCTCGATCAGGACAAGGTCCGGATCAACTGCCTCCGTCAGACAGTACTGGCGGTAATAGAACTTTAGGTTTGCTCTGACATTATTCGGATCCGGCCGCTGTTTTTTCTTTGCGCTCATGGTTTACTCCTGAAATAAACAATCAATCCATTCTAATTATCATACCATACCGCCGTCCTTCTTCACAACGCTTTTTCAATTCCGGCGCATGTCGGCCGGAGGTCTTTACAATTGTCTTTCAAAAGCTGTTATGGTATTGTATTTGTAAATGTTCAGCACCCGGAAATAATGGACAAAACCTGGCAGGCAGTTTTTATTCATTATTACCGGGCGGCCAAGGTGCGAAGCGCCTCTGACCACCCGCAGCGAGGGATGCTTTGCATCACGAGCCCGTGGGGTGCTGAACAGTTACTTGTATTTCTGATAGTATGTAACTGCGGATGTCTTCCCGCCTGTCACGGAAGCTGCGCGACCGGTCATGCAGGCCCGGTCTCTTTGTCGGAGTGTATGCGATGAAAGATAGACAGATCCAAATAATAGAGCTAAGGGAATCCATCCTGGCCGACAACGACGCTGACGCGGACCTCCTCCGCAGAGAGCTGAAGGCCCGGAAGACATACTACCTGAACCTCATGTCCTCTCCCGGAAGCGGCAAGACCTCCATGCTCCTGGCTTCCCTGCCCGCCCTCGCATCCCGGCTCAAGGTCGGCGTGATCGAGGCGGACATCGACAGCGACGTGGACGCAAGGACCATCGCGAAGACCGGCACCCCCGCTGTCCAGGTCCACACCGGCGGCATGTGCCATCTGGACGCGGAGATGTCCCGCCAGGGTCTTCGCGCCATCGGCTCGGACGCCCTGGACCTGGTCATCCTGGAAAATGTAGGCAACCTGGTCTGCCCCGCCGAGTTCGACACCGGCGCTGTGAAAAATGCAGTCATTTTATCCATTCCGGAAGGTGACGACAAGCCCCTCAAGTACCCCCTCATGTTCGAAAAAGCGGACGTGGTGCTGGTGAACAAAATCGACGCCCTGCCGGTCTTTGACTTCGATTTCGACGCTTTCACGAGAGGCATCCGGCTCAGGAATGCAGACTGTCCCATTTTCCCGGTCTCCGCTGCCACCGGTGAGGGAATAGATGCCTGGACCGGCTGGCTCCTGGCGGACGTGCAGGCCTGGCTCAAGGAGGACTGAATCATGCGTGAACTCAAGATCATCGATGTGAACGCAGGCGTCTTCGACGCCGGCCGCCGCCTTGCGGAGGAAACCCGCACTGAGAACCGCGCCCGCGGTCTCTACCTGGTGAACCTCATGGCCTCCCCCGGAGCCGGAAAGACTTCCGTCCTGCTCCGCACCGCTAAGACCCTTCGCAACCGCTTCTCCATCGGCGTCATGGAAGCCGATATCGACGCGTCCGTGGATGCCGAAACGATGCTCTGCGCCGGGATCCGCGCCATCCAGGTCCACACAGGC
>CACXEL010000067.1 GCA_902766655.1 uncultured Lachnospiraceae bacterium
CCCTACAGTGAGACCCTGACCGATGAGGCGCGCTGGCTCGTGAAGGAAGGGAGGATCAAGGGGAATGTTCACATTTCCGAGGAGCCGGCAGCCGAGCTCACCGTCGAGGAGAAGGTCACCAGCGTCTTCGCTGACAAGAACCTCATAAGCGAGGTCGCCGCGGCGGAAAATGCAGACATGCTCCAGGCCGCTCTGCATCAGGCCGGCATCAAGGGCTTCGACCGCGCCACCGTGGAGCAGGCTTTCAACAATATCGCCATCAGCCGGAATTCCCTGGCTCTGAGAGACCTCTTCCGCGACCACAACTACTACAGCTGCTCCCGCAAGCTGAGAGCCATGGGCATTGAGACCACGCCGGCCGAGTTCGACCTGATCCGCGACATCCTGGGCGCTTCCTCAGACACCGATATGGGCGCCGAGATCGATACCGCCAAGGGCTTCGAGGAGGCCGCGGAAGTGCTGAAGGCATATGGTTACTACCATATCACTGCTGACTTCATCGCCACCATGTTCCAGTACGTTTCCCTGCTCGACCAGGAGGGCGTCTTCACGGAGGAGGACTACCGCGAGATGAGCCAGATCAGCTTCGAACAGCGCTGCACCAGGTACGTCAACAAGCTTCAGGCCATCGGCGTGATCGCGGGCCTCCGCTTCGGTATCCACGACAGCTTTGAGGCGCCTTACCTGCTCGCCATCGCCGGCAGCGCGGCCCTGATCAGGGAGCGGACAGCACTGGCCTGAGAAGAATACAGGTGGGGAAAGTGGGAAAAGGGACGGTTCTTTTTCCCGGATTTCCTGGGAAAAAGAACCGTCCCTTTTCCCACTTTCCCTTTTTCCCACACGGGCACGAAAGGATCTATACATGGAAGAGAACAGAAAGAAAGTGTGCGTCATCACCGGAGGCGGCTCCGGCATGGGCCTGGCCACCGCCCACCGTATGGCAGCCAAGGGCTACTACACGATCCTCTGCGGCCGCACGGTCAGCAAGCTGGAAAATGCAGTCAAGGAGCTGCGGGAGGCCGGCGGAGAGGCGGAAGCCTTCCCCTGCGACGTTTCCGACAGGGAGAGCTGCTTCGCTCTGGCCAGGCATGCCGCCGAGTGCGGCGAGGTCAAGGTCATGCTCCACATTGCGGGCTTAAGCCCCCACATGGGTGACCCGGAGAAGATCATGGCCGGCAACGCCCTGGGCACGGTCAACATCAACGACGCCTTTTACGAGGTCATGGCGCCGGGCGGGTGCCTGATCGACACCAGCAGCATGTCCGCCTACCTGACCCCCGAGTTCATCATGCCGACAGGGGCCTACAAGCTGGCCCGCACGAATCGGGACAAGTTCATGAAGAAAATGATGGCCCGCGTCAATATGATGCCGAAGAAGACCAGGACCGGCGTGGCCTACAGCGTGAGCAAGCATTTCGTCATCTGGTTCGCGAAGACCGACGCCGCCAGGTTCGGCGCCAAGGGTGTCCGCGTCCTGAGCGTGACGCCGGGCAACTTCGAGACGCCCATGGGCGCCCTGGAGAAGGACGAGGCCGGCACCTACCTTAAGTTCAATGCCATCAAGCGGAACGGGAAGCCCGAGGAGATCGCCGCCCTCTACGAGATGCTCACCGACGAGCAGCTGGGCTACCTGACCGGCGCGGACATCATCTGCGACGGAGGGTGCGTGGCCAGCGGGGCGGGAGCCTTCTCGAGATAAGCGGGAATGAGAATGAGGGACGTACCTTTTTTCTCAAAAATCATCGATTTTTGAGAAAAAAGGTACGTCCCTCATTCTCATTTATCCTGAACGAGCTGCTTCGGCGTGCAGCCGTGGTAGTCCGAGAAGGCCCGGTAGAAGCTGCTGAGATTCTGGTAGCCGACCGCGACGGCGGCGTTGGCGGGGCTCACGCCGCGCCTCAGCAGGACCGCGGCTTTTTCCATCCGGAGGCGGATGATGAGGCGGGAATAGCTCTCGTCGGTGGTCTGCTCGACGATCCGGCCGATCTGCCGGCGGCTGTAGTTGAACTTCTGCGCGATCTCGTCCAGCTGGGCCTCCTGATAGTGCTGCTCTATGTAGGTCAGGATGGCGGAATACTCGTGCCGCCAGTAAAATTTCTCGGTGCGCGGGAGACGGACGGTGCCTTCGTAGCGGCGCAGCAGCAGGATGAAGAACTCGCTCATCAGGGCGTTGAGCATCTGCGCCGTGTAGCTCATGGGCGCGCTGTACTCCCCGTAGACTCTGCTCAGCAGGCCCTCGATGTCCGGGTCGACCCCTGTCTCGAAGAGGAGGTAGGCCGCGTGCTTCTGGTGGTTCAGGGCCTGGCGGAAGAAGCGCTCCATGAGTCCTCCCTGTCGCAGCTGGTTCCAGAAGACCTGCTCGAAGGAGGAGGACCGGATATGGGTGATGAAGAGGACCGCGTCATCCGCATAGCAGGGCGTCGCGTGGACGATGCCCGGCGCCAGAATCAGGAGGCTGCCCGCGTGGAGGGTAAGGGTCTCATTTTCGAAATGGACCGGGCAGCTCCCGGAGTAGCAGTAGAAGAGCTCGAAGTACTCGGTGCTGTGCCAGTGCCCGGGAATGTAGCGCAGCATGCGCCAGGGACAGACGTCGAAATCCTCGATCAGCTGGGCCTGCTCATCCTGCAAATGAAAACTGTCCGCCAGCGCCAGGAAGGCACTCTCGTCGGCCGGGTTCTCCGCGGCCGCGGTCACGGCGGGCATAAGGCCCTGGTTCTGGAAGAGGGTGAGGGTCTTCTCATCCTCCCCGGAGAAGTTCGTTTTCCCGGCGTCGTTGCGCATGAGTGTGGTGATATAGGCGGCCATCTCCACATTGGTGAACACTTTATCGGGGCGGATATGATATTTATGGAAGGCTTCTTTTAAGCCGCTCTCGACGCCCGACATGGGATAACCGCGATCTTCCTGCATTGGTATTCTCCTTATATGATGTCTCATCCCGCAAATATCTTGTCTTTTAGTGTAAAAGACTTTTTGCGGAAAGGCAAGTATACTTACATCAACAAGACATCAATTTCATGTTATAAGGAGGAGACTGACGTGGCTAAGACCAGAGTAAATGAGACAGGCGTTCCGTACGGAGCAAGACAGCATATGCCCTTGTGGTACCCGCTGGCGTGGTCGACCCGCGGCGTGGCGGCGGCCATCAACGTTATCTTTGTAGGGTATATCGTGTTCTACTGCACCGATATCCTGGGCCTGAGCGCCGTCGTGATCGGCGGCCTTCTGGTGGCTTCCAAGATCATCGACGCCTTCACCGACCTCGGCATCGGCTACCTCATCGACCGGAC
>CACXEL010000068.1 GCA_902766655.1 uncultured Lachnospiraceae bacterium
ACCGGGACACGATCCGGCACAACGGCTGGACCTTCTGCCCGGTGGACATCATGGATGAGGACGGAACGGCTATGCTTCCGGTTAAGGGCGGCAAGTGGTTCACCGAGATGTCCGTGGGAAAGAACCTGCTGAATTATGATTCACTGCTTGCCCTTACCCATTTCAAGGGACATACCATGGGCGGCTTCGGCGGCTCCAACAAGAACCTGGGCATCGGCTGCGCGGACGGCAGGATCGGCAAGAAGATGATCCACGCCTCCGAGACAAATGCCTGGGGCATCGACAAGGACGAGCTCATGGAGAAGATCGCCGAGTCCACCAAGGCGACCATCGACCATTTCGGAAAGCACATCACCTATGTGAATGTGCTCCGCAACATCTCGGTCTCCTGCGACTGCGAGGGCGTGGAGGCGGAGCCGGTCGTGACGCCAAACATCGGCATCGTGGCTTCGACAGACATCCTGGCCGTTGACCAGGCCTCGGTAGACCTTATCATGTCCCTGTCGCCGGAGGACAGGAAGGCCATGTATGAGCGCATGTCCACCCGCCACGGCTTCCGCCAGCTTTCCTACATGAAGAAGCTGGGCATGGGCAATGACCGCTACTTCCTCATCGACATCGACAACGGCGACGCGGTGATCTCGACCAAGGAGGCCGTCAAGGACGTCGTGCCCTTCCAGGGCTGAGGAAATGCCTGCACAAAAAGCAGCCTGCACACGAATCGGCGGTGTGCAGGCTGTTTTTTTCTGTGTGCGGCGGAGCGCAAAGCGGGCAGGGGAGGCTGAGCCGCCCCTGCCCGACAGGAGGAGAAAGGGTAGTTAGTGTGCTGTGAATTCATTTCCCGTGAAGGATCACCTTCTGGTGTCCCAGCGGCCGCACCAGACCAGCTCGTTGTAGCTGCCCTTGAAGGCGGATTTGCCGGTCAGCTTCTCGACGAGGGCGTGGATGTACTCCCTCGTGGGCGCGTAGGCGTTGATGAAGGTCTTCATCATGGGAATGTCGATCAGGTGGTTGGTGTAGTTGAGGGAGACGGCGATGGTCGGCACCTCGGAGACGTACCACGGGATCTCGTAGGAGTGGCCGGCGGAGTAGCTCAGGCGGACGTCGTTGCACTGGGCGTAGCCCTTCATGGCCACGACCAGGAGGACCAGGTCGTAGTCCTTTTTGTACTGCTCGATGGTGGACTTGCCCATCATGCGGAAGCGGTTGAACTTGCTGGGCCCTTCCATCTCCATCTCGTAGTGGTCCTTGGCGACAGTCACCTCGAAGCCGGCCTTTTCCAGCTCGTCGACCACGATGGCCTTGGCCGGGTCCGTGCCGTCCAGGAGGGAGACCGGGGCGGACTGGAGGTAGTAGAGCATGACGCGCTTCTTCTCGGCCGGATTGACCGGGAGGACGTGCTGGGTGTCCTTGACCAGCGTGATGCTCTCGTCGGCAGCCTTGGCGGCCAGGGCGTGGTGCTCGGCGCAACCCACCACCGACAGGCCTTCCTTGCCGGGGAAGCTCAGCTTGTCAAGCCCCAGCTTGGCCTTGAGGCCAAGGATCCTGTGGAGGGCGTCGGAGAACCTCTCCGGGGAAATGCGGCCATCCGCAAGGCCCGCCTTCATGTAGGCGATGTCCTCGTCGGGGTCGTTGAAGAAGAGGACCATGTCGCAGCCTGCGGCGATGACGCCCGGAATGACCTCGGAGCGGGGAGCGGCCTGGTTGAGGCCCTCCATGTGGGAGGCGTCGGTCACGATCAGGCCGTTGAAGCCCAGCTGGTCACGGAGCAGGTCCTGCAGGAGCTCTTTGGACATGGTGGCGGGCATGATCTCGTCGTCCCGAAGCCCCGGCGTGAAATGCCTCTGGTAGGCGGGCTGGCAGATGTGGCCGACCATGACGGTGTCGAGACCCGCATCGATGAGCTCCTTGTAGACCTTGCCGAAGGAGGCATCCCATTCTTCACAGGTCAGGTTGTTGCAGCCCATGACCAGGTGCTGGTCCAGCTCCTCGGAGCCGTCGCCGGGGAAGTGCTTGGCGGCGCAGGCGATGCCGCCCTTCTGCATTTCCTCCATGTAGGCCAGGGAGCGGGCAGCGACCTCGTCGGGGTCGTCGCCGAAGGCCCGGGTGTTCACGATGGTGTTGCGCCAGTTGCTGAGGACGTCGCAGACGGGGGCGAAGGTCCAGTTGCAGCCGATGGCGGCCGCTTCCCGGGCGCCTACACGGGCCATATCGCGGACGGTCTCCAGTGTGCGGCTGGCGCCGCAGGCAGCGCCGGTAGCCACGAAGGTGCCTTCGCCGACTGCTCCGTTGCCGCCGGACTCGCAGTTGGCCGCGATGAGGACCGGCACCTTGCTCTTGTCCTGGAAGAGGCGGTTCTGCTCGTAGACCTCCTCGAGGCTGCCGCCCTGCCAGCGGACGCCGCCGATGTGGTATTTCTCGCAGAGGGCGGTGATGTAAGCGGGATCTCTCCTGAGGGTCAGGTTGATGAAGAGCTGGCCGACCTTCTCGTCGTAGGTCATGGAGGCTAAGGTCTCTTCGACCCAGCGGAGCTGCTCGTCGTTCAGGTTAAAGGGCTTTTTTGTAAGATCGACCATGGTGGTTCCTCGCTTTCATTAACTAAGTACATGTGTTGGGCATATCCCGGGCTCAGGATGCCGGATCATTTTCTGTCGGTGAACTAAGGTATGGTATACACGGCACCCCGCATACAGACTGTGCAGCGTACATGGGTCACAGCTTACTCCCTCTTCCGATGGCCAAAGATGTGCACCCGGTATATATGTAAGAATATCTCAGCCACAGTCCGGGCAGGTGTGCATTTGCTCAAAGAAGGAGATAACAGGCATCGATTACTTGAGGTTCTCGTAGAATTCTTCCCTCAGGGCTTCCTGATAGCTGCCCGCGAAGGAGCCGTTCATGAACTTTTCGAAGCCTTCCCTGCGGAACCTGGCCCAGGATTCGCCTTCGTGATTCACCAGGATGGGGAAGTAGAGAACTCCGTTCTTTTCGGCCGCCTTGTCGTCGCCGGGGGCGTCGCCGCACATGAGGACGTGGTCCTTTTCATAGCCCTTCTCCAGGACCTTGGAGATACAGAAAGCCTTGCTGCCCAGGGTCTGGGAGCAGACCAGGTCCACGTGCTCGAGCAGGCCGTACATCTCCCACTCCTTGAGGACGGCC
>CACXEL010000069.1 GCA_902766655.1 uncultured Lachnospiraceae bacterium
CTCGTTGCTTTATGGTATGACAGTTGCAGAGCAACTGTCATCATTTGCAGTCGCCAGATGAGTGCTTCGCACTCGCCTGCCTCGTTGCTTTATGGTATAATGAGCCGGCAGAGAGAAAATGATGACAGGCCGGCGATATCGTACCCGCCTTTCAGACAAGGAGAACATAAATGGCATTTGACGGATTTACCACAGCCGCGATCGTCGCGGATCTGCAGAAAAAGCTTACCGGCGGCGGCATCAGCCGGATCGTCCAGAGCGAGAAGGACGAGCTCCTCATCACGGTGAAGAGCAATAAGGTCCAGTACCGGCTCCTCATGAGCGCTTCAGCCTCCCTTCCGCTCATCTATCTCATTCCCGAGAACAAGCAGGCGCCCCTCACTGCTCCCAATTTCTGCATGCTCCTCCGCAAACACCTCCAGGGCGGCCAGATCCTCAGCATCACCCAGCCCTCCCTCGAGCGGGTCATCCGGCTGGAGATTGGGCACAGGGACGAGCTCGGAGACCCCTGCGTGCATTTCCTGACCATCGAGCTCATGGGCAAGTACTCCAACATCATCCTGACGGATGCCTCCGGCACCATCGTGGACAGCATCAAGCGGGTCCCGGCCACCATGAGCTCCGTCCGTGAGGTCCTGCCCGGCAGGCCCTACTTTATCCCCGGAACGGACGAGAAGGCAGATCCGCTGACTACGGACCGGACTGCATTCGCGGAGAAAATGAAAGCCTCCCCCTACGACGTGGTCAAGGCCTTCTACATGACCTTCACCGGCTTCTCGCCCCTGGCGGCGGAGGAGCTGGTCTACGAGGCGGGGCTCGACGCCAGGATGCCGGCAGCCTCCCTGGACGAGGAGATGCTCGGGCGGCTGGCGGATCAGTTCATGGCAAGGATGGAGGCGGTCCGGGAGGGGCAGTTCACCCTCAGCATGGTCATGGACCGCGGCGTGCCCAGGGAATACGCCGTCTTTCCGCTCCGGATCTACGCGGGCCTGGAGACCAGGTCCTACGATGACATCAGCAGCCTTCTGATCGCCTACTACGGCGAGAAGGAGTCGGCCAACCGGATCCGCCAGAAGTCGGCGGACCTCCGCCATGTGGTCACCACCGCCCTGGATCGGACCAACAAAAAATGCATCCTCCAGGAGAAGCAGCTGAAGGACACCGAAAAGAAGGACAGGTACCGGATCTACGGGGAAATGATCAACGCCTTCGGCTACGGCACCGAGGAGGGCGCGAAGGTCCTGAACGTCATCAACTATTACGACGGCCAGCCTCTTGCCGTGCCGCTCGACCCGACGCTCACACCCAGTGAGAATGCACAGAAGTATTTTGACCGGTACAACAAGCTGAAGCGGACGGCAGAGGCCCTGGGAACGCAGATCGAGGAGACCTACGCAGACCGGGAGCAGCTGGAAGCCTGCCTCACGGCCATCGACCTGGCCGAGACGGAGGCCGACCTGACGGACATCCGGCGGGAGCTGACGGACTTCGGGTTCGTGCAGCGAAAGGGGCAGGTCACCAGGGGTAAGGTCAGGGAGACGAAATCAAGGCCGCTGGTCTTCATTTCCTCGGACGGCTTTAAGATGGTCGTCGGGCGCAACAACCTCCAGAACGAGGAGGTCTCCTTCAGGATCGCCGGCGGGAGCGACTGGTGGTTCCACGCCAAGGGCCAGCCGGGCAGCCATGTGATCATAAAGGCCGAGGGCCGTGAGGTGCCCGACAGGACCTTCGAGGAGGCGGGAGCCCTGGCCGCCTACTATTCCAAAGGGCGGCGCGCGCCAAAGGTCGAGATCGATTACACCCAGCGCAAAAACCTCCGCAAGAAGAACGGAGGCAAGCCGGGCTTCGTCATCTACCATACGAACTACTCTCTCATGGCGACACCGGACATTTCCGGGATCCGGCAGGAAAAGCAGTGATAAAATCCAAAGACCGCCTCATCATGTGGATATCCACACGGTGAGGCGGTCTTTTCCGTTCAATCAGGTGCTTTCCGCTCATTCACGGATGGCCAGGAAGGCGCCGTTGGTCCCGCGCCGCCCGCCGGTCGCCCGGTGAGAATGGAGCAGTTCGTGATTCTCAAAGGTGCAGAGATTGGGCAGGGAAATGTTCTCCTCCCTGACCCCGGCCGCCATCAGGATGGCCTTGTTGGCCGCCCAGAGGTCCAGCTGGTATTTGCCGTTGGGCTTGCGGTAAGAAAAGGCCGGGTCAAAGACCTCCGCGACCTCTTCGCTCACCTCATAGTTGGCCTGGGAGATGGACGGGCCGATGGCAGCAATCACGTCCGCCGGATCTGTCCCGTATTCCCTGGCCATGGCCTCGAGCGTGACGCGCCCCATGCCGGCCGCGGTCCCGCGCCAGCCGGAATGAGAGAGCCCGATGGCCCTGTGGACCGGGTCCGCAAAGTAGAGCGGGACACAGTCCGCATAGAAGGTCGCCAGCACGCAACCCGGCTCATCCGTGATAAAGCCGTCCACGTCCGTCCAGGGCAGGTCACGGACCACACCGTCACCGCGGTTCTGCCGTCCGACCTTGCGGACATTGGTCGTATGGGTCTGCTGGGACCGGATGATTCCTTCGAAGGGGAAGCCGGCCGCTTCCGCCATGATTTCAAAGTTGCGGCGGATGTTATTCAGGTCCGTCTCCCCGGTGTGCCTGAAGTTCATGGCAGACACATCCCCGGTGCTGACGCCGCCGAGCCTTGTGGAGTAGGCGTTCGTCAGCCAGTCCAGCCCGTCCAGCGCGGGAAATGAAAGCCAGACCACGCTGCCCGGCGCCTCATGGACCGTCATCCTGGGTGCGTCTGGATCATGCCAGATGAAATGCATATACTTCTCCTTCTTATCCACAGTAGCTGAAGGCGTTCCTGACCAGCTCGATTCCGTCAGGGGAAATGCCCACCACGTCGAACCGGCATGGAGTCGTCTCCGGAAGGTGGTGGACAAGCATGTAGTAGACCGCCACCCGGGAGATCGAGCGCTGTTTACCGGGCGTCACGGCCTCGAGCGGTGTGCCGATCCCGCGCCCGTTTCTGTATTTCACCTCCACGAAGACCAGATAGCGGCCTTCGCGGGCTATGATGTCGATCTCGCCCGTCCGGCAGC
>CACXEL010000070.1 GCA_902766655.1 uncultured Lachnospiraceae bacterium
GTGGGATCCGAGGTCCTGCAGCACACGCTGGAGGACCGGGGGATTTATATCTCGGCGGGATCCGCCTGCTCATCCCACAAGCGGTCCGCGTCCCCGACCCTGACGGCCATAGCCGCCCCGAAGGAGGAACTGACCTCCTCCGTCCGCTTCAGCTTCTGCGAGTTCAACACCGCGGAGGAAGTGGACGAGACGCTGAAGGCCCTGACAGTGGTCCTTCCGATGCTGAGACGATACAGGAGACATTGAACGGAGATCACAGAGCATGTATAATTCATTTCTTATCAAATACGGAGAAATCGGCCTGAAGGGTGACAACCGCCACGTGTTCGAGGACGCCCTGGCCAAGAGGATCCGCCGGATGCTGGGGCAGCTGAGCGGTGAGTTCAACGTGGTCAAGACCCGCGGCAGGATCTACGTCTACTGCGGCGGCGATTGGGATTACGACGAGACCATCGGCACCCTGAAGAAGATCTTCGGCATCGTGGGCATCTGCCCGGTCGTCATTTACGAGGCGGGCGGCATCGAGGACCTGCGGCGCGATATGGTGGACTATGTGGCCAGGGAGCATCCGGGCTGCACGGCCTCTTTCAAGGTGAAGGCAAGGCGGGTGGACAAGGAATTCCCGCTGACCAGCATGGAGATCTCCGCGGAGCTGGGCGAAGCCATTCTGGAGGCCAATCCCGGCATGCACGTCGACGTCCATGAGCCGGACATTCTTTTTGACGTGGAGCTCAGGGAGAAGGTCTTCATTTACTCCAAGACGATCCCCGGACCGGGCGGTATGCCGGTCGGGACAGCGGGCAAGGCCATGCTCCTGCTCTCCGGCGGCATCGACTCCCCGGTGGCGGGCTATATGGTCTCCAAGCGCGGCGTCATCATGGATGCGGTCTATTTCCACGCGCCGCCCTACACGTCCGAGCGGGCCAAGCAGAAGGTCGTGGACCTGGCCAGGGAGCTGGCCCAGTACACGGGCCCGATCCAGCTACATATCGTGAATTTCACGGATATCCAGCTCTACATCTATGACCAGTGCCCCCACTCCGAGCTCACCATCATCATGCGCCGTTACATGATGCGGATCGCCGAGCGGATCGCCAAAGAGAACGGGGACATGGGCCTCGTCACGGGCGAGAGCATCGGCCAGGTGGCCAGCCAGACCATGCAGAGCCTGCTCACCACCAACGCTGTCTGCACCCTGCCGGTCTACCGGCCGCTGATCGGGTTCGACAAGAACGATATCGTGGCCATTTCCAAGGAGATCGGCACCTTTGAGACCTCGATCCTGCCCTTCGAGGACTGCTGCACCATCTTCGTGGCCAAGCATCCGGTCACCAAGCCCCTGCTTCACATCATCGAGCGGTCTGAGACAAAGCTCAGGGAGAAGATCGATGAGATGGTGGAGACGGCCATCAGCACGGCGGAGGTCATGATCGTCCGCTGATCCGGGCTGCCTGAAGCGGCATTGCAGAAGCCTTATAGCGCAAAGAAAGGGCGCCGGAATAACTTCCGACGCCCTTCCTGAAGGTAGATACCGGCGCTTTGGTGCCGGTCAATGCTCAGGCAATCTTGTAAGGCTCCAGGACCTTGAGGACCTTCTCCAGATCCTCGCCGTCAGCGTGAATGTTGAGGTCGATGGGCTTGGACAGGTCCAGGCTGAAAATGCCCATGATGGACTTGGCATCGATCACGTAGCGGCCGGAGACCAGGTCAAAATCAAAGTTGAAACGGTTGATATCGTTGACGAAGCTCTTGACCTTGTCGATGGAGTTGAGAGAGACCTTGATGGTTTTCATGGTAATAGAGACCTCCTGTGTCATTTTAATGAAAAGCCGTCATCGGGCACATGCCGGCATTTTACAGCGCGGCTGCACAAAAGATGGCTTCTGACGCATTTTGTTTTACGCCTTCATCTTATCGTGAAAGATGGGGCAAGTCAACCGGAATGTTCCGCGGAAAGATTAAAAAAATGAAAAATACAGTTGCGTTCCACAATCTGGGCTGCAAGGTCAACGCCTACGAGACGGGGGCCATGCTCCAGGCTCTTCTGGCGGAAGGATACGAAGAGGTCCCATTCGAACCCGGTGCGGACGTCTATGTGATCAACACCTGCACAGTCACCAACATCGCCGACCGCAAGTCCCGCCAGATGCTCCACAAGGCCAGGGAAATGAACCCCGACGCCCTCGTCGTGGCCGTAGGCTGCTACGTCGAGGACGCTGCCCGCGCCCTGAGGGAGGATGGCACCGTGGACCTTCTGGTGGGCAATAACGAGAAGTCCCGCCTGGCTGACCTGATCCGGGAGCACCGGTCTGCCGGTGAGGCGCCCTCTCCGCGCGAGATGGAAAATATCAACCACGTCCGCACCTACGAGGAGCTGCATTTCCTCCCCGAGGGTGAGCGGACCCGGGCCTACGTCAAGGTCCAGGACGGCTGCAACCAGTTCTGCACCTACTGCATCA
>CACXEL010000071.1 GCA_902766655.1 uncultured Lachnospiraceae bacterium
GATGACCTTGAGCCCCCGCTCCTCAGCGGTGGACGCGTACTCGAAAAACTCATTGACCTCCCGGTGGGCGGAAATGATGTGCATCTCATAGGAGACGCCAAGCTCCTCCAGCACCGCCGCCGCTTTGGCCATGACCGGCATGTCCGAATCAGACCCCATAAGTATGCCTACTGCTGCCATATGAACCTCCTTGCGGGCGGACAGAAGGCCGTTCTGCCCCGCTCCTCATAAAATATAATACTGCCAGTCGGGCTCATCAGGAGCCGCCGGCCTGAATCAACGGTTTGACCACTGCTGCGAAAAAACAAAGGGACCGCATTATTCCGACACGGTCTCATACCTCATTCGGATCTCCTCAAGAGCCTGCCTGAGGGTCCGGGCGAGCCTTGCCTGGCCCGGGTTGAAGACGATCGCTTCGGGGCAGACGCCGACATCCGTTCCATCGCCCTTGTCCGCACCCGGTATTTCCAGAAAATGCACGCCGCCGAAGACCGCCGCCTCAGCCCTGAAGGCCTCGTAAGCCTCCCTGGCCGCCCGTTTCCTCCTGGAAACGTAATTCTCGTCCATAAAGAGGGCCAGGTCCTCTTTGTGATCGCGTACAAAGGCAGGATTCGGGGCGGATTCCTTTACACTGTCGTCATTTTTCAGAGACAGGCGGACTGCCGGGCGGGGCAGCGTGACCATGTACCCTTCGTGCTCGAGCTGTTCGGCGGCTTTCAGGAGGATCCGCTCCGCTCCGGATGGCGCCATCAGGCCGATCGTCTTTACCCGGGGCATACGCGACACTTGCCGGAGAACGGGCTCAAGACAATAGCCTGCCACCCGACCGGCCTCCTCATCGCTCATCCCGCCGCAGCGCGCTGCCAGAGCGATCTCCTTATCGCCCGCCCAGCGGCCCAGGCTATAGAGGTAGGCAGGATCCGAGAGATCCGCATTCTCCAGCATTTCCCGGAAGGTCCTGCCCACAGCGAAATATCCGGCCTCCTCCCATTCAGAAGGATCTTCTTCCTCCCGGACCGGCCGCTCCGGACGGCCCGGACATACCCGCTCCGAGACCTCCGCCGCTGTCTGGTCCGCCAGATAGTCCTCCACATAAAAGCGGAATATCCTTCTCACATCTCCTGACCTGGGAAGCTCCTCTCCGCAAAAATCCCCGTAGATCTCGAGAAAGAGCTCGAGGAGATTGGCCATTCCTTCCTCGTCTCCCGCAGCGGCACTGGGGATGAATGCCCTGAGCTCCGCGGAGACTGCCGAGAGGATCTGACCCATCTCAAAGCCCAGCCTCGCCGCCGCAAAGGCGGGATTTGTGTAGGACTGTCCGTACTCATCGGGCAGGATGTCCCGCCAGATGGCGGACCTGTCTTCATTTTTCAAGGCAGCGAGAAGAAAAGACGCGGTACGCGAAAAAAAGTCCCGAAAGGGTTCGGGCACAAGCGTCTCGTCCGGTATTTGGGCCAGACGCCAGGTAGATAGTTCAAGTCGTTCGATCATCAGCCGTTCCTCATGTAAGACCAGCCATAAAGAGGGTCAGCCAGCCGATCATGATGATACCGCAGGAAATGGACCCGATCAGGGAATATTTCGCCGACACATTTTTCTCGGAGAAAGACCGCATCCCGACATAGAAGCCGTAGCAGACCAGAAGCGCAGCCGTCAGGGCCAGCCCGCCGACGAAGCCTGCCGCCTCGCCGCCATGGAAGAAGGAGATGGCCACGACGATAATAAAAATGAGGGCCGAGACCGCCGCGAGGGCCGTCGACAGCTTCCCGTCCCGAGACTGGCCCTTCTCGACGAACCTGTATTTCTTCTTATCGGCCATAGAAACGCCTCCTGATCGCATTACAGATTAGGAAAATAATATATCCCGCCAGGGCTCCCGCCGTGTTCAGGATCACATCATCCACGTCACAGGTACCGGTCCGCGTGATCAGCTGGACCGCCTCCACCAGACTCGAAGACAAGGCAGCCAGAAGGACCACGACCAGACCGTTGTGGAAACGCCGGCTGATGACCGGCAGAAAGAAGCCGAAGGGAATGAAACCCAGGATGTTGCCGGCCAGGTTCAGGAATACCGCCTTGAATCCAAGCTGCTCCCTGTAACGGAGGAACCGCCTGATTTCGCGGAGCGGCTCCAGGTTCACAGCCACCTCTGCCATGATGCCGGGGCGGTGATTATACCAGTCGGCAAAGAACAGAAAGTAGACAAGAAAGCAAAGATAGCACACGAAGAGGACCCGGCCTGTCAGCCGGATCTTTCTCTCCCTGCGTCTCCTCGCCATGCGGGCGAGCCATTTATCTTGCTCCGTACTGCTCATAATACGCGTCAATCGCCGCCTTCAGGGTATCATCGATCACGACCTTGCCCTTGTAGGGGCGGTTGTAGAGGTGCTCCACGACCTCCGCCATAGTCACGATGGCGCAGGTCTTCATGCCGAAGGTCTCACCGATTTCGTCGAGGGCGCTCTTCTCTCCCGTTCCCCGCTCCATGCGGTCGACGGACACGACAAGTCCCACGATGTCGACCTGGCCCTGGGCCTTCAGGATCGGCACTGTCTCCCGGATGGAGGTGCCCGCGGTCGTCACGTCCTCAATGATCACGACCCGGTCTCCGTCCGCAATGGGACTGCCCAGGAGGATGCCCTTGTCACCGTGGTCCTTGACCTCCTTGCGGTTGGCACAGTAGCGGACGTCCTTGCCGGTCAGCTCCGAGAGCCCGATGGCCGCCGCGACCGAGAGGGGAATCCCCTTGTAGGCCGGTCCGAAGAGCACGTCAAAGTCCGTCCCGAACCGGTCCGCGATGGCCTGCGCATAGTATTCGCCCAGCTTTTTCAGCTGGCTGCCGGTCCGGTAAAAGCCTGTATTCACAAAGAAAGGCGTCTTCCGGCCGCTCTTGGTGACGAAATCACCGAACCTGAGAACGCCGGCATCCACCATAAATTCGATAAATTCCTGCTTGTATGCTTCCATGTAAGCTCCCATCCTGCCGCCATAGCGGCTTCTTGTCTCCCGGAGAAAAATGCAGCGCTGCCCCTGTCTTCCGCAGAGGATCAGTCAGCAGCCCGCCGCACCGTTTATATCCTCATACTGGCGTCCTGCCACGGCACACCGCCGCGACGCACTTCTATTTTCCGGGGTAAGCGGACGTTTGTCAATCCACCGATTTACCAAAAAAGGAGATCAAATAGGCGGATTTCCTGTCACCGTTCCATCCGCCCTGTCGCCTCTTACACTATACCAATGATTTCACTGACGCTTCCATACCCCTTCCTGGCCAGGAATGCCCCGATTCCGTCGGCGATTTCTGCGGCAGCCATAGGATTATGGAAGCTGGCCGTACCCACGGACACGGCCGACGCACCGGCCATCAGCATCTCAATGGCGTCCTCCGCCGTGACGATGCCACCCATTCCGATGACCGGGATGGATACGCTGTGGGCGGCCTCGTAGACCATCCGCACCGCCACCGGATGGATGGCCGGGCCCGACAGACCGCCCGTCCGGTTGGCCAGGGCGAAGCGGGCACGCTCTATGTCGATCTTCATGCCGGTCAGCGTATTGATGAGCGAGATGGCGTCCGCTCCTCCCGCCTCCGCCGCCCGCGCCATGACTTTGATATCAGTGACGTTGGGAGAAAGCTTCATGATGACCGGCTGGCGGGCATGGGCCTTGACAGCCCGTGTGATCCGCTCCACTGCTGCCGGATCAGTGCCGAAGGCAATACCGCCCTCCTTCACGTTTGGACAGGAAATGTTGATTTCCATCATATCGATGGCTTCGTCCGCCAGGCGGTCCACCACTCTGAGGTATTCCTCCTCGGAATGGCCGCAGACATTCACTATGATTTTAGTATCGTACTGTCTGAGGAAGGGCAGATCCCGCTCACAGAAGACGTCGATTCCGGGGTTCTGAAGACCGATGGCGTTCAGCATGCCGGACGGAGTCTCGCAGACCCTGGGCGTGGGATTGCCCGGCCAGGGCACGTCAGCAACACCCTTGGTCACCACCGCGCCGAGCCTTGAGAGGTCGAAAAAATCACAGTACTCCATGCCGCTGCCGAAGGTCCCGGAGGCGGTCATGACGGGATTTTTGAAGGTCACACTGGCCAGGGTCGTGGTCAGGTCGGGGTTAGATGTATTCATCATGACAGATCCACCTCCTCCGCGGCAAAGACGGGGCCGTCCTTGCAGATCCTGGCGTTCTTCACGTGGGAGTGGCCATCCACGCCGGTCGTCTTCGTCACGCAGCCGAGACAGGCACCGACACCGCAGGCCATCCGCTCCTCCAGGGAAATAAAACAGGGTATCTCAGCCTCCTCCGCCCAGGCTTTGACGGCCCGCAGCATGGGAGCCGGACCGCAGGCAAAGACTGCATCCGCCTTCGGGCCGGAAGCCCTTATAGCGTCCAGAACGTTCCCGCGGGTGCCCAGGGAGCCATCTTCGGTGGCAATCAGGACCTCCGGATAAGCGGTTATCTCCGGCAGCAGATAGGCGAGCTCCCGTGACCGGTATCCGACCGCAAAGACCGGTTCCCGGAGGGCGTCGGCGCAGGAGAGCATGGGCGGAACACCGATTCCGCCGCCGATCAGAAGCACGCGCCGGTCGGCATAGTCATCGACGGGAAAACCGTTCCCCAAAGGTCCCAGGACCCGGATCTCATCCCCGCTCTTCAGGGCGGAGAACTCACGGGTACCCCTGCCGGCAATACGATAGACGAGCCGCAGGGCAGACCTGCCCTCGTCGATCTGGCAGATGGAGATGGGCCGCGGAAGAAGTCTCGCCCCATCCCCCGAGTAGAGGGAAATGAACTGCCCCGGACGAGCCTGGCCGGCAAAAGAGACCCGGAGCGTCAGAGAGAAAATATCCGGCGCAATCTCCGCCTGGTCCAGGACAAGCGCCATCGTGTATTTCATAGGATCCTCCTGATATTAATAATTATTCACATGAGAAAGGAAACAAGTGTCCCCGGAGCCGCTGCCTTCTTCAGCCGAGCGCGCGGCCGATATCCTCGCGCATGTCGAGGACGGCTGCCCTGGCGGCATCCGCATAGCCGCCCTCGCCGAAGGAAGCGTACTCCGCCTTCTTCCATGCGGCGATGATGCCCCGGGAGGAATTGACGATGGCGCCGAGCCCGTTATCATCGAAGAAGCCGGTCAGGTCCTTGCCCTTTCCTCCCTGAGCGCCGTAACCCGGCACCAGGATGAAAGCACCCGGCATGAGCTCCCGGAGTCTTTTGCCCATCTCCGGGTAAGTGGCGCCGACGACCGCACCGACGTTGGTGTATCCGCAGGCCTCCGGAGCGGGATCCGGACAGGCGGCCCCCCACTTGTTGACCATGTCGGCCACCAGCTCGTAGACCGGCGTACCATCTACCAGCCGGTCCTGGAATTCTCCGGAGGAGGGATTGGAAGTCTTCACCAGAATAAATAATCCCTTGTCAAACTCGTTGCACACCTTGATGAAGGGGTTGACGGCATCCGATCCCATATAGGGATTGACGGTAATCATGTCCGCGTCGAAGGGGGCGTAGGATTGGCTGCCAACCTGGACCCGGCCGATGTGACCGGTCGCGTAGGCGCCGGAAGTGGATCCGATATCGCCACGTTTTATATCTCCGATCACGACAAGTCCCCGGGACTTCGCGTAATCCACCGTCTTTTTGTAGGCGGTAAGGCCCGGGATACCGAACTGTTCGTACATGGCGATCTGGGGCTTCACGGCCGGGATCAGGTCATATGTCGCATCGATGAGGCCCTTGTTGAATACCCATATAGCCTCCGCGGCTCCTTCGAGAGTCTCGCCACACTCGGCAAAAGCCGCTTCCCTGATAAAGGAAGGCACATAGTCGAGCATGGGATCCAGGCCCACCACGATGGGAGCATTGGTCTTTTTTATGGCTGCGATCAGTTTGGAAATCATGTTTTCTCCTTTCGTGACTATGACTCATGGCTTCTGTGCACATTTCCCGGCGCCGGAATCCGGGTGTCCGGACAGTGTTCTCTCCGAATGCCCGTATCGGGAGAAGGCCCGGGGGACTTCAACGGCGCACATTATTTATGCATTTTGACGAATATTTATGCTTTTCAGGGCCTTCATTACTAAATAATCAACTTACTTAAGGGATAATTATCCTTGACTTACCCTTGATGCGAGACTATAATCCTATATGTCGGCTCGCAGGCAGATTCATTTGCGCTACTGCTGCCGGAGCCGGTCAAGGCGCCTCTTACAGCGTGGCGCCGTTCTTTACTATTTATTTCATTTTTTGGAGGACAGTACAAATGAACAAGGGTACCGTGAAGTGGTTCAACGCCGAAAAAGGCTACGGATTTATCACAGGCGAAGATGGAAAGGATGTTTTCGTACATTTCTCCGCCATCGTCGGCGAAGGCTTCAAGTCTCTGGATGAAGGCCAGGCAGTCACCTTCGACCTTCAGGAAGGCCCCCGTGGTCTCCAGGCCGCCAATGTTGTGAAGCTTTGATGCTCCGCAGGTGATAGATTTCTACGTTTGATTGAGACGGTGGTCAATAAAAAGGACATGATCGCAAGGGTGATCATGTCCTTTTTATTTGGCTATCAATATCCGGCATTCAGTCCGCCGACATAATCCGCGTAGTCACTCATGTTGACTTCAACAGCGGCAGCCGTTTCCTCGGTCTCGGGCACAGCCGTGGCTTTCTGATATGTGGAAAACCCGAACCAGCCGACGAAAAGAACCAACACAGCGATGATGGCGCCATACTCCACCTTGCGCTTGAACTGTTCCTTCCTAATTATTTCTTTTCTGTTCTTCTTATACTCCTTGTACGCGTCGACCTTCTTCTGACTCATGGAACGCTTTACTCCTTCTGTTTCCTGATTTTACTCTCACTTTGGCGGAGCGCCGCTACCTAGTATACCACATTTTCGTCAAATGACAACAATAATCCCGCCGTCATTGGCATAAACTGTGGAGAGTCCGCCTGTCTTCTGGACGATGCACCGCTTGACCTTGATTCTGGAGAGCAGCGCGTCGCGGACCATGCATGCCCGGTCAAAGCAATTCACGTATGTGATGGCAAGCACCCTGTTCTCCGGGTCCACGGCGTCCTTCACCACGTGCTCCACGAGCTTGACCATGGCCTTATTGTTGCCCCTGGCCTGGTCCACCTGCTCGATGATCCCGTCCACGGTACCGATGCAGATGGGCTTTATCTTCAGAACCGTCGCGGCCAGGGCCTTCATGCGGCTAAGGCGTCCGTTCTTGCGCAGGGTGTCAAGATTATCCAGGGTGAAGTAGGTGCGCTTGGCCTTGACATAAGCTTCCACCTGCTCGACGATCTCGTCGAAGGGGAGCCCCGCTTCCTCAAGCTCAATAATCTTGAGGGCAATCACAGTCTCTCCTCCCGAAGTAGAGCAGGAATCGAAGACGTGGATGTGGGCGTCCGGATGATCCTCCAGAAACATGTTCATGCCGATCTGAGCGCTCTGGAAGGAGCCGGACAGGTTGCCGGAAATAGTGATTCCGTAAATGTGTTCCGAGTCGCACTCGAAGGCTTCCAAATAGTCCTGGGGAGACGGACATGCGGTCTTCGGACACTCCGGTGCCGCCGCGATCTTGCGCACAAGCTCAAGCTGGTCGATCGTGCCGTCGTCCACCAGCGCCTCGTCTCCGATATATAAAGTCAGGGGTACGAGCTGCAGGTCAGCCTTCCCCTTCATATCCTCCGTGAACTCTCCAGCACTGTCCATCACGATCTTATATCTCATAATAGTACCTCCCGGTAAGACAATGTCAGACTTTTTTATATTTTATCACAATATAAGGTGCCGGGCAAGAAAGTTAACTGTCCGCTGCCCATTTTAACCGCCCCGCGGCAGGAAAGGCAGCCTATGTCTGTCGGGCATTGCATTCAGAACCGTGTGTTTTTACCCACAAATCCGTTTCCCAATGCCGCCTTCCATGGTACAATATTGCCGGAAAACGAGGCGAGGTAGAAAAATTGAAAGCATACACCATCAAAGAAGTCAAAAAATGCATGTCGGCCCTGCTCATCGGCACTGCCTTCGATGAATTCCTGATCTCCGAGGGCAGTATCACCACCTTCTGCACCTGGTCCGTCGACGGCGCCTGGCAGAGGGATTTCGCCGATCCCGGACATGAGGATCCAGCGTCCGAAAAGCGGCTCGCCGCATGGAAGGACGTCCGCAGAATTTTCCTGGAGCTCATCAAGGGCAAGCGCACGCCCCTGGCCTTCAAGATGGTGTTTGTTCTCCCGCCGGCAGCCCAGGAGGACTTGATCCGCGACGCCGGCCTGACCACGAACACAGGCGACATTTTCGGCCTCTATATAAACCTGACCTTCCGCGACGGAAGACTCCTCCTCACCACCGGCACCTCCCTCAGGACCTTCTCCATGGACCGGTCCGTGGACGAGGCCTGGGACGCCTATGTGGCGCGGTTTTTCACGTTGCAGAATATTGAACTGGAAAAGTTCTGATTCCTCTCTCAGTCACTCCCCGCTTTTCGCAGGAAGAACCTCCCTGCAGGTCGTTCACAGATTGATGAGCGCGGCACAGACCTGCTGCCCGAGCCGTCCACATCCCCAC
>CACXEL010000072.1 GCA_902766655.1 uncultured Lachnospiraceae bacterium
CCTCTTCGGGCGCTTTGGCCCCGGCGGCTGTTCCGGACGAAGATTCCTCGTTCCCGTCGGTCCGGGGCGCTCCGGCTTCGGGCTCTTTGGGCCCGGCCTCTGATTCCGCCTCCGCGGCGTCAGATCCGGACTCCTGCTTCGGAGCGGATGTCTGCTTTGCCCCGGACGTCTTCCCGATATCCCTGAAGGACTTTTCCATGTCCTTCACGGTGCCGCGCACGTCCCTGTTCAGCTCCTCCAGGGGCTCGAAGGCCTCCCTGAGCGGCTGCTGGGCCTCATTCAGCGGGTCGACCACGTTCTCCCGCAGCTCGTCGGTGACGTCCTTGGTGGCCTTGCGGAACTCCTGCAGACCGGCCCCCAGCTTTCTGGCATAATATGGAAGCTTATCCGGTCCGATCACCATGAGGGCCACTATGAAAACGACAATAAGCTCCGCGAATCCGATTTTCATCCGCTGTCTCCTTTAGCTGCTGATTTTTCCTCCGCTGTTTTTCAGACAGGTAAAGACCAGGACACGCCAAACAAAGCAGCCGCATCTCCCCGCCGCCCGGCGGCGGCTGACACAGCCGGCCTCCCTGCATGTTGTCCTGATCGTCCTCTCCTATTAATTATGCGGAATTTCCAATTGTCCAGCACCTGGAGAGCATGTGTAAAAAACGGTTGGAAAGCATGCCTGCCAGACAGTTTTTACACTTCTCAATTCAGATCATCAAGCGGCAAAGCGCTTCCGGTCATTGGCCGTGCGGGGAGTGCTTCGCATTCCAGGTGCTGAATAATCATTACTTTTTAACGATATTTAATAACTTTATTATAAAATGCCTGTACTCTTTGTCAAGCAAAACAAGCTTTCGTAACTTTTTTTGCACAAAATGCATGAAATGCTTCCGGATATATTCTGCCGACAAACAGAAAACTGCCCTCCCGCCCCTGTTGCCTTCCTCCGTTCCTTCATGATATACTTTCACATGGTCCGGACCCAGGAACGCACAGACGCCGGGAGCATGACGAAGCCTTTTCCCCGGTCCTTCCGACAGGAGATCCGCGGTATGTCCGCATTTCCCATCGCCCTGCATTTCGGAGCACTTCGCCGCACGAAAGGAGTACCCATGAAAAGAGCTGCTGCTTTTCTTCTGATTTTTATACTTGCCCTCGCAGGCTGCTCGAACAGCTCCTCCCAGGGGAGCGGGAAGGCCGGTGAAACGGCGGGGACCGCCGAGACAGGGGGCGCCGGGGAGCCGGCTGCCGAAGAGACCCAGAGCGCCGTCACGCTTGTCCCCGAACAGGATCCCGAAGCGGCCCTGGGCGACACCATCTACATCTCCAGCATGGACACGGAGATGGCCCTGACCGCCTACGGCAGTCACCGAACGGAAGCCCTTGCGGCTGCCCGGGACGAGGTCCTGCGGCTGAATGACCTTTTCAGCGTCGGCGTGGAGACGAGCGACATTTCCCGGGCAAACACGGAAGGCTCCGTCGTCCTGGCGCCGGAGACAGAGCTCCTGGTCCGCGACTCCCTGGACCTCTATGAGGCGACCGGCGGTCTTTTCGACATCACCGTCTATCCTCTGATGGACCTCTGGGGCTTCACGACACAGAATTTCAAAGTCCCGTCGGAGAGCGAGCTGGCGGCTGCCCTGGCGCTTGTGGGCTCGGACAGGCTTTCATTTTCCGAAAATGACCACACGCTGACCCTGGACAAAGGCCAGGCCATCGATCTGGGCGCCATCGCAAAGGGCTACACCTCCGCCAGGATCATGGATATCTTCCGCGAGCACGGCGTGCAGAGCGCCATGGTATCCCTGGGCGGCAATATCCAGTGCCTGGGCACCAAGCCGGACGGCTCCGCCTGGCGGATCGGCATCCAGGACCCGGTCAGCGGCCGGGGAGAGACGGTCGCCAAGCTCCACATCACCGACCTGGCCGTGATCACCTCCGGCTCCTACGAGCGGTACTTTACCGACAAGGAGACCGGCGAGACCTACCACCACATCATCGATCCCCGGACGGGTAAATCGGCCAGGAGCGGACTGACCTCCGTGACCATCGTTTCCAGGGACGGGGCCCTGGCCGACGGGCTCTCCACCTCCCTCTTCATCATGGGGATCGACGAGGCCTTCCGGTTCTGGAAGAGCGGCGTCTACGACTTCGAGGCCCTCTTTATCGATGAGGGCGGACACATCTATATCACGCCCGGCCTCAGCGGGATGATCTACGACACACCCGGCGTCACGGTCCTTGAGTAAAATGAGGCCCGCGGAAGGCCCTGCCGTCCGCGCCGCCCCCAAAAAAACGTTCAAAACAAAAAAAATTCGCCATCTGATGGCGAATTTTTTTGTTGCCCGCAGGATAAACTGAAGAAGGCGGAGCGCCTGCCCCGCCGGAAGCTTACCGGGAAGGGAGGGATGTAGTATGGACGCGGAGGAGCTGGCAGCCCTTCTGGGCACTGTCTTCCGCAGCGCAGCCAGAAATGACCGGGTGCGGGACGTCAACCTCTTCGGCATCCGCTATGCCGCCGAGCTGGAGCAGTGCGGCGTGGGCTGCCGGGAGCTGATCCGGCTCGCGGGGCTGCCGGAAGGCTACGCCGCCGAGCTGGCCAAGGGAATGCGGCTGGCCGGGCTGGTGACGCTGCGTTGAAAAGGACCGGTGCGCGCAGGGCTGTGAAGGGATGACGTGCACCTGTCGCAGACCGGCTCACGGACCTCAGCAGAAGGCTGGAGGCTTCCGTGAACCGGCCCCTTTTTGCAAACATATGTACGAAAAATCCATACTGTTTTTCGTCACTTATTCCGATATTGCGGATTTTAACAGGTATCTGCTATACTTGCCACTATCAAAAGACCGCCATGGGCGGCTTTCGGAAGGAGACACCATGTCTGCGCTGACCATTCTGCTTCTGACGGCAGTCAGTCTGCCGGCCCTCATTTTCGACGTAACTACCGGAAAGATCCCCAATCTGCTCACCTTTGCGGGGCTGGGCGCCGGGATCCTGGCCGCCGTGATCACGGGCGGGCCGGCCGCGCTGCCCGCCTGCCTGGCCGGCATCTTTCTCCCCTTTCTCCTCCTCTGGCCGCTCTTCGTCCTAAGGATGATGGGCGGCGGTGACATCAAGCTCCTCATGGCCCTGGGCGGACTGACCGGCTATCCGGGGATCGTCCGGCTCTGTCTTTTTTCCGTCCTCGCCGGCAGTGTGCTGGCCGTCGGCCGCATGCTGACCACAAAAAGCTTTGCCTCCCGTCTGCGGCGCTTCACAAACTATATCAGAGATATGGCTGCCACCGGCCGGCTCTCCCGCTACCCCGGGACCGGGGACAGGGAGGCCAGACTGCCTTTTGCCGCGCCGGTCTTTATGGGCACGATCCTCTACGTGCTCAACGTTTTACAGCCATGGCAGGCCTGAAGCGCTGTTCTTTCCCGGACGGAGCAGGCGCCGGGCGCGGCGCTCACGGAACAGCGTATATGTCCCGCATCCTTGTATTCACACGGTATTACAGTTCTGTGGGCAGAAGGAGGCCGGTCCTGCTGTCTTTGCCTTCCCATGTAAAATCCGGCGCCAGGGCGCCGGACAAATCTGTCGAAAGGAGTCTCCATGAAGAAAAAACTGCTGGCCTTATGCGACCCTGAGAAGGACTTCGCCGGCCGTTTCACCGACTATTTCGGCCGCCACCGGGACTTCCCCTGCGAGGTCCGGGTCTTCACGAGCGCCGAAGCCCTCATCGCCTTCGCGGACCGGGCCGCCATAGACATTCTGCTGATCAACGAATCCCTTCTCTCGGACGAAGTCCGCCGGATTGCAGCCGGGCACACGCTCCTCCTCACAGAGCAAAGGAACGGCTCATCCGATGCGATCGGCAAGTACCAGTCGGCGCCGGCCATCCTTCGGGCAGCGCTGGCAGCCTGCCCGGATTCCCCTGCCGGAGAGACATCGCCACAGTTGCGCCCACCCACAAAGACCCTCGTCGTTTACTCTCCGCTCGGCCGCTGCGGCAGGACCACCTTCGCCCTGACGCTGGGCCAGCTCCTTTCCCGCGACCACCCGACGCTCTTCGTAAGTCTGGAGGAGAATGCCTCCCTCTCCGGGCTTCTTCACGCCGAGACATCCGCCACGCTCGCGGATATGATCTTCAGCTGCCGGCAGCAGGAGAAGGACTTCATTTCCTCCGTTGCCGGCGCCGCTGTTCCGCTGGGCGGCCTGCAGGTGCTCATGCCGACGCCCTGCCCGGAAGAACTCTACACGGTGAGGAGGGAAGAGTGGGAGGACTTTTTCACAAGGCTCGAGCGCGACGGGAGCTACGAATACCTGGTCGTGGATGCCGGATGCGGGGCGGGGGCCCTGCGGACAATTCTCGGGCGGGCGGACGTCATTTTCTTTCCCCTGCTCACGGATGACTTTTCCCGGGCCAAGACCGAAGCCTTCCGCCGGCGGCTGGCCCTCTGGGATGACCCTTCCGTCGGGGAACGGATCTTTCCACTCAGCCTGCCGGCCTGCCGGATGCCGGAAACGACCGACCGTTACTTCGAGCGGCTCACCGCCATGCCTTTCGGAGACTACGTGCGGGAGGTCATCCGGACCTCCGGCGTCACCGGGCCGTCTGTTCAGTCATCCCCGATTCCAACGTCCAACGGCTTCAGTCCGTAATAGCGGAGCCACTCATCGACCTTGTCAACGGACCAGAGTCCGTTCCTGAAGGCCAGATAGAAGACGTTATCCCGGGGATTCCTGGGATATAAGGCCGGCAGCCCATAGAGTTCAAGGCCGCGCCGCACCTCCTCCACGTTCATGTGGGCAGCCAGGAAGATCTGCAGGAGCCGGTCCCTGTCCGTGGACCGCTGAGTCCCGCTCAGGATCTTATAGCCGTACTTTTCAGGGACATCCGCCCGCTTCAGGACATCCCGCCGGCTCATCTGCTTTTCCCGGAGGATCCGGGTCATATAGGTCGGGAAATCAAGTTCCGCCTCCTCCCGGCTCACATCCCAGTAATGTCTGAGCCCGTCCATGCAGTATCTGTCGAGGAGGTTCTGAAGTCTCTGCGTCGTAGGCATATCCTGTCTCCTTCCAACTCTGCTCACGGCTGTCCGCCGTTTTTGGTCTGCCTGCTGTGTCCGGTGCCCCGTCCGCAGCCGTTTCATCCCCCGGCTTCCGTGGCTTCTGCATTATACCGGATATAAAGGCATTTCGCCACATGAAATACCGCCCGGTCCTTGTATCATCGCCGATGATCCGGGCGCTACGATTACAGCGTCTGTCCTCCCGGCCTTCCATGAAAGCAGTCACCGACGCAAAAAAGCCGGGTTCAGGGGAACCCGGCCGAATCATTCTGCATTCACATTATCAGAGCTCCTGGATGCTCTCCGCATGGCGGGCCGAGACAACCGTCAGGTTGCCGTTCCGGACCCGGATGTCGTCGATCATCTGCTTCTCGAAGGCGGCGTCCTTGAGGGTGACGTCGTAATCCAGCTCGAACATGCTTCCCAGGTTCACGGTCCTGACCTTCATGAGCTCCGCCTTTGCTGTGTACCTGGCGAAAATGTCGTCGAACACCGATGTGTAATCCAGGTCCTCCGGAATCGAGACCTTCAGCGTCTTGTCCAGGGCGCTTCGCTCACCGAAATGAACCCTGCCGAAGCCCCACAGGACGCCTGCCACAATCACGGTAAAGAGGACCGCGAACAGAAGCTCGCCCATTCCACAGGCCAGACCGACGGCCATGGCGAAGAAGACGCCCATGATCTCGCGGGACGTGCCCGGCACGGAGCGGAAACGGACCAGCGAAAAGGTGCCGGCCACAGCCACCGCTGTTCCCAGGCTGCCGCTGGCCAGGAGGATGACTGCCTCCACCAGGATCGGCAGCAGGGCCAGTGTCACGATATAGTTCCTGGAGCAGCGGTCGCTGGTCTTCATATAGACAAAGGCTATGCCGATGCCCAGGATCAGCGCTGCCGTCATGCACAGCAGCACGCTCTCCAGTGTGACGGTGCCGGATGTTACGTCCAGAATACTCATAAAAGACATTTTCTCAATTCTCCTTTTTACTATGCATTGTCGGTGGTCAGATCATGGCACCGGTGAAAAGCCTGCGGCCAGCACGGACAGGCTGGCTTTGAGCCGCTCCGGCAGGACTTTGGACCTCCGCCGGATGGGCTTCCCTTTGATTCATGACAGTGTAAATCCTGCCGTACTTTGAAAATGACACAGGGAAAATCCTCAGGGCCGTCAGAGCCCTTGTCATGTAGAGGGGCATAGCACCATTGCACTTGATTTCCAGAAGGCAGCCGCCGTTCTCATCCAGCGCTCTCCCCTCGTCACCCTTTGTGAGATCCAGCAGATCCTCACGGTAGCGGATGTTCCGGTCCAGAGTCATCCGAAGGCCCGGGTCCTGCTTCCCAAAAAAGGCTTCCCGGTCGTAAGCTATGAAGAGTCTCGGAACCGGCCGGTAGAAGCTCTGGAAGTAGGCCAGCTCCCTGATGATCTGAGAGTTTTCCTCCGGCATCCGGCCCTCCAGCAGAAAGGCGTTGGCTTCGGCGAGACTCATGGCAGCGCGGCGCTTGTAGACGACGCCGTCCACCTTCTTCTTCAGCTCCACGAAGACAGTGCTTTCATTTCCCGGAATCCCGTAGCTGCGGAGCCTCAGCTTTTCCTTATAGCCGGGCTTGTCCAGAGACCGGCTGATCAGCGTATTGTCAGCCGTATCGAAGTAGATGTTCTGGATGGTCGTGAGGCCATACTCGTCCAGCTGCATGTAGGGGGCCATCGCCGCGCGGAAGGCGGGGACCTTGTCCTCCGGGATCAGATACTTTATTTCCACGCGCCTGAATACTGTGTTGAATGACATCATCTTACCCCTTCGTTTCTGTGAATAGTGCCATCTTAAGGGTGAGGTGTGTTCGAGCTGTGTCCTCTTTCCGGGGATTTTGTGAAATCCGGGGAACTTTTTTGCCCTTCAACCGCCGCCTGACGCATAAAACTCTGAATGACTGCGGCCACGCCGGCCCTTCACCTTCGAAAGCATTGTATCCGGACCCGGGCACTGACAGTGTGTTTCAAAACGCATTCCGACATAGCGTGCAGGACCTTTCCATGATATACTGAAATGGAAGCCGCCCCGACCGGTCTTATGAGCTGTTCAGCGGGAATAAGGCCGGTGCTTTCATTTTGTCGGGCGGGCCCTCAAATGGAATTCAACGATGATCAGCGTGAAAGAAGGTCCGTGCTTTCACTGCCGGTCCTACCGCCGGTCAACGGCGTCGGAATGGAGACCCCCTATGAGAAAAATACTGTTCATGGATCTTGACGATACCCTCCTCGACAGCGCAAAGAACGTCTCCCCGGAGAATGAGGCAGCCATCAACGAAGCCCTGGCCCGGGGGCACGTGATCGTCATCTGTACCGGCCGCCCTTTGAGCGGCACCTTCAGCACCATCAGCCGGCTGCACCTGGACCGGGAGAACTGCTATGCCGTCTGTTTTAACGGCGGCCTCATCTACGACTCCTTCCGCAGGGAGGTCCTCTTCAAAAAGAGCTTCCCCATCGCGGACGCCAGGAAGGTCTTTGCCGCGGCGGACGAAGCAGGCATCCACGTCCAGACCTACGATTCGGAGGCCCTGCTGGTAAGGGAGTACAACACCGAGGCTGATTACTACGTGAAGCACTGCCCCACGCCCTACCGGGTGGACCCGGGCCTGCCCGAGACCCTCACCGAGGAGCCGGTCAAATGCCTGCTCATCGACCTGACCGGCCGGGACAAGACCGAACCCTTCCGCACGGGCTTCAAGGCCAATGTCAAGACAGAGGTACCGCTCGACCTCTTCTACTCCAGCGGCCTTTACCTGGAGGTGGTCCGGGAAGGTATTTCCAAGGGCGAAGCCATCCGCTGGCTCTGTGCCCGTCTGGATATCCCGGTAGAAAACTCTGTCGGCGCGGGCGATTCGGAGAACGATCTTCCCATGATCACCGCGGCCGGCGTCGGCTGCGCCATGGCCAACGCCTGTGAAGCCTGCAAGGAGGCCGCGGACTACGTCACGGAGAGAGACTGCAACCACAGCGGCCTCGCGGAAATCATCCACCGTTTTATCCTGGAGGACGCAGCGGACTGATCACCTGATTTGCGTCATCGGCTTCATTTCCGGACCGCTATACCCTGGAAGACGCAGCGGGCTGATCGCCTGATTTGCGTCATCGGCTTCATTTCCGGACCGCTATACCCTGGAAGACGCAGCGGGCTGATCGCCGGAAGGCGCTCTCACCCTGAAAAAATGAATAAAAAGGCATGTCCATCTTTGTCATATATCAATAATTGAATATCGACATATTCTGTGCTATAGTACCTTCAACGACAAAAGGAAGTAGCAGAACATTCGATGACCATGATCGAATGGTCCTGAAATCGTCAGAACGGTAAAAAAACCCGTATCAGGTGAGACTGCAAAACTTTTATCGTGAACGCACGGTTCGCGGTAAAAGGTTTGCGGTCTTTTTATATATAAAGAGGCTGCGGACCGCAGGACGGAAGTTGTAACGTTCTGCATTTACCCGGACCGCACGGGAACCGCGGCTCCTTCAGAGAAGAGCCGCCAAATCAAAAAAGCTGCACAAGCAGCAAAAGGAGGTACCATATGCCTGTCATTGCCCTACTCATTCTGATTCTCGTCGTTCTTCTGATCCTGGTGATCGCCCTGGGTTACGTCAAGGCTCCGCCGGATCAGGCCTTCATCATCTCCGGTATGAGCCGGGAGCCCAAGATCATCAGCGGCGGGTCCGGCATCCGGATCCCCCTCCTCCAGAGAGTGGACAAGCTCTACCTGGGCCAGATGTCCGTCGACATCAAGACGGAGCAGGCCGTGCCCACCAACGACTTCATCAACGTCAACGTGGACGCCATCGCCAAGGTCCGGGTCGCGCCGGATCCCCAGGGCATCCAGCTGGCGGCCAAGAACTTCCTGAACAAAAAGCCTGACCAGATCGCACTCGAGCTTCAGGATTCCCTCCAGGGCAACATGCGTGAAATCATCGGCACGCTGGAGCTGAGAGCCATCAACACGGACCGGGATTCATTTTCCGACCAGGTGGTGGAAAAAGCTTCCAGGGACATGGGCAAGCTCGGTATCGAGATCATCTCCTGCAACATCCAGAACGTCACCGACGAGAACGGTCTGATTGCCGACCTCGGTATGGACAACACCTCCAAGATCAAGAAGGACGCGGCCATCGCCAAGGCCGAGGCCGACAAGGAGGTCGCCATCAAGAAGGCCGAGGCTGACCGCGCCGCCAACGAAGCCCGGGTAGCCGCCGAGACGGCCATCGCCGAGAAGAACAACGCCCTGGAGATCAAGAAGCACGAGCTCAACAAGGCCGCCGCCATCAAGCAGGCCGAGGCCGACAGCGCCTACGAGATCCAGCGTCAGGAGCAGATGAAGACGGTAAATGAAGCCACCGTCAACGCCGAGATCAAGAAGGCCGAGCGCGAGGCCGAGCTGAGGGAGCGCGAGGTCAGCGTCCAGCGCCAGACCCTGGCAGCCCAGATCAAGGAAAAAGCCGACGCCGACAAGTACGCCCTTGAAAAGCAGGCAGAAGCCGAGCTGGCCAGACGCCAGCGCGAGGCGGAAGCAAAGAAGTACGAGGAGGAGCAGGCCGCTGCCGCCCAGAAGGCCAGAGCGGATGCCCAGCAGTACGAGGCCGAGAAGCGGGCGGCCGGCGTGAGGGCCCAGTACGAGGCGGAAGCCAACGGCATCGCCCTCCGCGGCCAGGCCGAAGCCAAGGCCATCCGTGAGAAGGGTCTCGCTGAGGCCGAGGCCATGGACCGCAAGGCCGAAGCCTACCAGAAATACAACCAGGCAGCCATGGCCGAGATGATGATCAAGGTCCTGCCCGACATCGCGAAGAACATCGCGGAGCCGCTGTCCCAGATCGGTGACATCACCATCATCGGCGGCGGAAACGGCGGGAACGGCGTCGACACGGTCGCCGACAACGTTCCCATCGTCATGGCCAAGCTCTTCAGGACCATGAAGGAGGCAACCGGCGTCGATTTCTCCGAAATCATGCGGGCCGACACCTACGACGCCAAGGTCAACCGCAACATCAACATCAACGGAGGTGAGGGGCTTAAGGACCTGGCCGCCGAAGCCCTGAAGGACGCATCCCAAGAGGCTCCTTCCGGGACAGATATCACTGAGTAATTTTAGAACTGGACAGCCGGGGGGAGGCCGGCAGGGCCTCCCCCGTTAATAAAGGAGAACACCCCATGCTTGACGTAAGCCACGTAACGAAAAAGTACGGAAAGAACACCGCTCTGAACGACATCAGCTTCCACCTGGCCCCCGGCGACGTGACCATCCTGCTGGGCCCCAATGGCGCCGGCAAGAGCACCATCATGAAATCCGTCATGGGCTTCTGCAGGTACGAGGGCGAAATCACGGTCGCAGGCCTCCCCAACAAATCCCCGGAGGCACGGCGGATCATGGGTTACATTCCCGAGATGCCCGCCCTCTATCCCAATCTGACCGTGGCGGAGCACATGGAATTCCTGGCCAGGGCCTACCGGCTCACAGACTACAAGGAGCGGGCGGACATGCTGCTCGAGCGGTTCGAGCTCACCGAGCAGCGGAAAAAGTTCGGAGACGAGCTCTCCAAGGGTATGCAGCAGAAACTGAATCTCTGCCTTGGTCTTTTGCCTGATCCCGACATCATCCTCCTTGATGAGCCGCTGTTAGGTCTTGATCCTCACGCCATCAAGGAACTAAAGAATTACATC
>CACXEL010000073.1 GCA_902766655.1 uncultured Lachnospiraceae bacterium
GCCCCTGGCCACGTCGGCGTCAAAGCCGATGACTTCGTTGGTGTCCATATCGTGGAAGGACCAGGGAGCCCAGTCGCCCTCCATGGCGACGACGATCTTACCCTTCTCAAGGACCTCGGCCAGGTGGCCGGAGGCGGTTCCTTCCGCTGCTTCTGTCTCTTCTGCCACGTCTGTCTCAGTCGGCTCTTCTGTCGCAGCTGCCTGGGCGCTCTCCTCCGGTGCGGCGGTTTCCTCCTTCGGGGCGTTGCCGGACTGGCTGCCGCAGGCCGCAAGGGTCAGGACGGAAGCTGCAAGAAGCGCTGCCATGGCGGATTTTGTGAGTTTACGCATGTTTCTACCTCCTTAATTATATAGGAAAATGCAGGTGCCCGTCCGCAGCCTCAGCCCGGCATGGGAAGCATCCCTCGCTTTGGGTGCTGAACGGTCACAGAATGTATACCTCAAACCTCTTTCGAGGTGATGGCCTGGATGAACGCCCGGGTCCGGGCTTCCTTCGGCGCCCCGAAGAACTCCTCCACCGGGGCGGATTCCACCATGACGCCGCCCTCGATGAAGCAGACCCGGGAGGAGACGTTTCTCGCGAAACCGATCTCATGGGTGACCACCAGAAGGGTCTGTCCCTCCCTGGCCAGGTCCCGCATGACGGAGAGGACCTCACCCGTCAGCTCCGGGTCCAGGGCGGAGGTGGGCTCGTCGAAATAGATGATCTCGGGCTCCGTGACCAGGGCCCGGGCGATGGCCACGCGCTGCTGTTGGCCGCCGGAGAGCTGGACGGGATAGTAGGAGGCCCTTTCAGCCAGACCGACCTTGTCCAGGGCTGCCATGGCGAGGGATTCAGCCTTGGCTTTCTCCATCCTCCGGGCTGTGACGAGTCCCTCCGTCACGTTCTGAAGGGCTGTCTTGTTGAGAAAGAGATTATAATTCTGGAAAACGAAGCCCGTCTTCATGCGGACCTCCCGCATCTCGCGGCCGCTCACGCGGGCCAGGTCGATGTGGCGTCCGTCGAAGACCATCTCGCCGCCGTCCGCCTTCTCGAGGAAGTTCACGCAGCGGAGGAAGGTGGTCTTGCCGCCGCCGGAGGGGCCCAGAATGGAGATGACATCTCCTTTTTCCACGGACAGACTGATGCCCTTTAAGACATCGAGACCGTCGAAGGACTTGCGCAGATTTTTGATTTCAAGCATGGGCATGGCCGGTCACCTCTTTCCGTAGGAAGCCAGGCGCTTTTCGCCCAGGCTCTGGAGCTTGGTCAGGACCGTCGAGAACATGAGATAGATGAAGCCGACCTCGAGGTACAGGGCCAGCGGCTCGTAGTAGACGGAGTTGATCCGCTGGGTGGTCATGAACATCTCGGTCACGGTGATGTTGGCGGCCAGGGAGGTATCCTTGACCATGGAAATGAGTTCATTTCCCAGAGTCGGGAAGGCGGTCCGAAGGGCCTGGGGCAGGACGATCCGGTACATGATCTGGACCCAGCTCATGCCGACGCAGTAGCCGGCCTCGATCTGGCCGTGGGGGACGGATTCCAGGGCGCCGCGGATGGTCTCGGCGGCGTAGGCCCCTTCGTTCACGGCGAAGACAATCACGGCGCAGGGGAAGGGATCGATCAGGATGCCGACCCTGGGCAGGCCGTAGAAGATGACGAAGAGCTGGACCAGGAGCGGCGTTCCCCGGATCACCCAGATGTAAAATCGGCAGACCTGACGCAGGACGGGGATTTCGGCGAACTGAATGAGGGCCACCACCACGGCTATGCAGAAGCCGATGGAGAAGGCCAGGGCGGTCAGCGGTATGGTCTTAAGGAGTCCCGGCACAAGGATCTTGGGGAAGGACTGGATCAGGATATTGATGATTCGTTCGGTCATGGATCACTCCCGGTAGATGGAAGACAAGGGCCTTTGGAAGGGCCGGATGCAGTATTTATTGTAGCACCATGTACAGGGCCAGGCAAAGAGATAAAGCGAATATCAGGATATGCCGGGCGGTTATATCAGCCTGCCGGACTTTGACAGCCGGTTCGTCATCATCCGCCGTCATACGGCTGGTCAGATCAGCTGTGAGGCTTCTGTCCGCCGGGCCAGCACCATCCGCAGGTAGTCGGCGAGGAGCAGGAGAGCCTTCGTGATATTGTCGGCGATCATGCAGAGCCAGACCGCGGCCAGGGCCAGGTGCCAGACCTTGGTGACCAGGTAGGTGAAGAGGATCCGGATCCCCCACATGCTCCCGGTCTCGATGAAGAAAATGTTCCTGGTCCGCCCGTAGCCGTAGAAAATGCCCTCCAGCACGATCATGAGCCCGTAGAAGGGTTCGGTGAAGGCCACGATCCGGAGCATGGCTGCGCCCAGGTCCGCCACGGGCACGCTGGTCGTGAAGATGCCCATGAGGGGACGGGCGATGAGAAAGAGGACCAGGCCCGAGAGGAACATGGCGGACACGGTGATGACAATGCTGAGCCGCTCGGTGCCGATCATCTTCTCCCGGTCCCCCTCGCCCAGGGCGTTGCCGATCAGGGTCGAGGTGGCGGTCCGGAAGCCGTAGCCCGGTATGTAGAAGAGCTGCTCCGCCGTCACGGCTATGGAGTGGGCGGCGAAGGTGGTGGTACCCATGCCGGAGACCAGGCCCGCGAAGAAGACGTAGCCCAGGCAGGAGGCCGCTCCGGTGGCCATGGAGGGCAGGCCGATGTCCGCGAAGGTCCGGTAGAGGTCCCGTCTCAGGACCAGGTCACTCCGGCCGAACCGCAGGTCGCTTTTCCGCCGCATGGCGGCGAACATGAGGCATCCGATCAGGGTGTAGGAGATGGCCGTCGCGATGGCCGCTCCCCGCACGCCCATGGCCAGGGTGTAGATGAAGAAGTAGTTGAGCACCAGGTTGGCCACATTTCCTGCCAGGTTGATCCGCATGGGTGTTTTGGTGTCCTTGACGGACCGGATCACGGACCCGAAGGCGATGCCCGCGCACTTGAAGACGCCGGCCAGGTTCACGATGAAGAAGTACTCGGAGGCCGGCCCCCGGACAGCCTCCTCCGCGTCCATCCAGACCGGGATGAAGGGGGAGAGGGCCATGCACAGGAGGGAGACCAGGAGACCGGAGATCAGGCTCAGCGTCACCGTCTGGCCCGTCAGGAGCCTGACCCTGTCCTTGTTCCCGGCCCCGTTCTCCCTGGAAATGAGGGCCAGGGAGGCCGTCGCCACCGCGAAGGGCACGCAGCCCATGAGCCAGGTGACCGTTGTTGTGGTGCTGACCGCGGCCGTGGCCCGCTCGCCCAGACGGCCCACCATGGCTGTGTCCACATACTGGAGCAAGGTGCTCATGATCTGTTCCAGGACGGTGGGGATGGAGAGCAGGCAGAGCTCCTTCAGGAGCTTTTTGTGACTGGTCGTGGGCATGTGGGGGTCTCCTCGCTGCAGGCTTCCGGGCGCATAAGAAAGCCCACAGGTATGCCTGTGAGCTTTGGAAATGGAATACGGTGTTCATTTGACATTGTAAAGGAAGAGAAGTCTTTTTGCAAGCGGCTTTTCCGACAATAGTTCTGGGATTTTTATGATCCGGATGGGCAAACCTGACAGAATATCAGGAGTCGGTCTCCTCATCCTCCGCCTTCCCGTCCAGCTCGTTGCTCCGGTCCAGAAGGGCCTTATAGAAAAGGTCGGGGTCTGTAGCGGGGGCGCCGTTTTTATAGTCCTCCTCGCTGTCGAAAATGTTCTCTATGTCGATCAGGTTCTTGTAGCCGCAGCGGCGGCATTTCCAGATCTTGTGGTGGTCGTTGAAGCCCGGCTGGTCGTTCAGGTAGGCGCCGCACCGGTCGCAGAACCACTCAATCCCGGGATAGAGGTTGTCCAGGTCATCCCCCTCGTAATAATATTCCACATATTCGTCCGGGGAGAGGTCATTGGCTGTCGCCCGCTCACCCTGGACCGGAGGATAACCCGTCCCGGAAGCCTGGCGGCCGACGTTCCTGGCCCGCCTGAGCTCGAAGCCGCTGTCGTAGACGTAGTTGAGCCGCCCCACTTCGTCCCGGAGGAGGGCACCCAGGACCAGCCAGGTGAAGGCGTTGATGTAGCCGGGCATGCTGCCGGTGTTCCACTCGTCGATGATATTGTCGAAGAGCTCCCTGGCCACTTCGTCCTTGATGGGGAAGAGCTCGGAGAGCCGGCTGTTCTGGTCCAGGGCCATGTGGTGGTCCCGCACGGCGTTGATATAATCCGCAAAGGTGTCGATGAACCGGTCCCAGACCTCCTCGGTGAACGGCTTGACCATGAGGAAATACTGGCGCCGGAGGACGTCTATTTTCCGCGGGTCCACGGCCAGCTCGCTGGCGATCCGCTCCTGGATCAGGGAGGCCGTCTTGCGCTCCTTGGTCTGGCTCCCCCGCGCGGTGCCGATCAGGCGCCCGGTGATCTGGGAGGCCCTGTTGTTGCCTCCGGTATAGAAGAAGGACTGGTAACGGACCGCCTTGATGCAGCCCTCCACGTCTATGTACTCCGCAGGCGTCTTGGTCCTCCCGTCCGAGGGCAGCTCGACGATGAGCAGGCCCGGAAAGAGGAAGTCCAGAAGCTCCAGCTGGTTGGGCTTTCTCTTTTCCAGGACGGTGCCGAAGAGCAGGTCCCCGATGGTGCCAAGTCGAAGCTCGGTGTTCATTTCTCTCAAAACCTCCGGTTTAGTATGTCAGATTTTATTATACGCTTGCCCCGCTCGGGGAAACAAGGACCGGCATGCGTTTGGAAAAAAGTTGACCGTTAATTTCCAAACGCCCCAAGGGTAGAGTAGGGGATGGGAGGCGGTGCGCCTTCCTGAAAATGAAGACCTGACAAGGAGGATCGGAATGGAGAAAAAAAGAAAGAAGAAGGGCTTCAGGCGCGTACTCACGGTAATCATCGTCCTTTTCCTTTTGGGGAGCATCGGGAACGCCCTGTCCAGGAAGAAGGAAGTGAGCCCGGGCACGGCCGGGACAGAGGCGGTCTCCGAAGAGGGGAAAGCGGGGACCGGAGAGACAGCGGCGGCTGGGGATAGTGAGAAAGTGACGGAGAGCGCGGAGGCAGAGAAGGCGGCGGAGGCTGCGGAGAAGAAGGCTGCGGAGGTGGCAGAGGCCGAGAAGGCAGCGGCGGAAGCGGAAGCCCAGGCAGCGGCGGAGGCGGAAGCCCAGGCAGCGGTGGAAGCGGAAGCCCAGGCAGCGGCGGAAGCCGAAGCGGCAGCGCAGGCGGCCGAGGCCCAGGACGGTGTTCCGGCGGGCGTTTCCCCTGAGTTCAAGGCCATGATGGACGAGTACGAGGCCTTCTTCGACGAGTATGTGGCATTCATGAAGAAGTATTCCGAGTCGAGCGACTCCCTCTCCATGATGGGTGACTACCTGAGCTTCCTCCAGAAGTATACCGAGTACATGCAGGCGCTGGAGGCAATCGACGAGAGCGAGCTGTCCGAGGCGGAAAGCCTCTATTTCGCCCAGGTCACACTCCGGATCGACCAGAAGCTTCTCGGGGTGGTCGGATCCATGTGACGGGCAGGACTTGACCTGCAAAAAGAAAGCGCCGTACATGTGCGGCGCTTTCGGGTGAACAAGATCCATATACCGTTTTTACCAGTCGTCCAGCGAGAAGACCTCGGCTTCGGGCGGCTGGTCTTTTTTTGTGTCCATGAGAAGGCTGACGATCTCGGCGTCCCCGCGGCGGGTGGCTTCCGCAAGGCTCATGGAGGCGGCTTCGGGGGTGAAGAGCGCCTGTTCGGCCAGAAAGAGAACGTCCTCTCGCCTGCCCTGGGAGATGAGGCCGGGCAGGATGTCGGGGCTCATTTCCAGCAGGTAGGTCCTGTACTGGCTTTCAGCCTGCGGCGAAAGGCGCCATGGCCAGCGGAGCCTGGCCAGCGCGATGGGCGCGGCGACCTGCCAGCTGTCGCCGGCTGCCCGCGGGAAGAGCCGGTCGTAGGACCTGATGTCCACGCCCTTTCGGGTGACCGTCTCCCGGTAGGCGACGCCCTGCCCCTCGATGAAGGAGTGGAAGGCCCGGGCACGGGTATCCTCCTGGAAACCCCGCACGTAGGCGGGAAAATGAAAACACGCCTCCCCCTCCGCCATGAACACATGGACTGTCAGCGCGATCTCCACGTCCTCCAGCAGGCTGATGAGCACGCTGTAACGCCCCCGGTCGGCACGGAAAATGAGGTCCGCAAGCTTCTCCGAGGACCGGATCGCCCCCAGCCCGAAGCTCCCGATGCTGTCGCTGAAGCGGATCTCCCGCAGGGCAGGGCAGTTGTAGAAGGCGAAGGACCCGACCATCTCCAGGGAGGGCGGCAGGTGGACGGACTCGACAGTGGCGTCATTTTCGAAAGCGTGGGAGGCGATCTCCAGGACCGGCAGGCCCTCCATCGTCTCCGGGATCCGGAGCTCCGGTCCGTCCGCATCCCGGCCGGTCACCGTTATGTACTGTCCGGCACCGCTGCCGGATATTCTGTAAGTGAGCATGATGTTCCCCTTGTGTGTGCCATATGTATCCTGCGCCGGATCCGCAGCTGGTCTCAACTTCTCTCCATGTGGGCAAAATGCGTTGACGCCGTTATCCGGAGGCCGGTGTCCGAAGAATCCGCTGATTCATTTTCAGGAATACTGGCTGGCGTACAGCCTGTAATAGACGCCGCGCATGGCCATGAGGTCCTCGTGGGTGCCCTGCTCCACCACATCCCCGTTCAGAATGACCAGGATCCGGTCCGCATTCCGGACGGTGCTGAGCCGGTGGGCAATGACGAAGCTGGTCCGCCCCGTCATGAGACTGCGGATGGCATGCTGGACCTGGCGCTCCGTCCCGGTGTCGACGTTGCTGGTGGCCTCATCCAGGATCAGCATGCCCGTGTCGTAGAGCATGGCCCTGGCGATGGTCAGAAGCTGCTTCTGGCCCTTGGAAATGTTCCCGCCGTCCTCCGTGATCACCGTCTGGTAGCCCTGGGGGAGGCGCATGATGTAGTCGTGGATCCTGGCGGCTTTGGCGGCGGCCACCACGGAGGCCATGTCCGCATTTTCATGGCCGTAGGCTATGTTGTCGAAGATGGTACCCCGGAAGACCCAGGTGTCCTGGAGGACCATGGCGTAGCTCCGTCGGAGGCTCTCCATGGTGTAGGTCCGGTAGTCGCGGCTGTCCACGCGGATCTCGCCCGCGTTCACGTCGTAGAACCGCATGAGGAGGTTGATGATGGTGGTCTTGCCGGCTCCGGTCGGCCCGACGATGGCGATGGTCTGGCCCGGGAGGGCAGAGAGACTCAGGTCCTTCAGCACCGGCCGGTCTGGTTCGTAGCCGAAGGCGACGTGGTTCGCGGCCACGTTGCCCTGACAATTCATGAGCCGAAGGGCGCCGGGGGTATCCTTGACCTCTTCCTGCTCGTCCAGCAGGTTGAAGACCCGCTCGGCGGCGGCCAGGGCGCTGAAGATCTCGTTGGAAATGTTGGAGATCTCGTTGATGGGTCCGGAGAACTTGCGGCTGTAGAGGACGAAGCTGGAGATCTGGGCCAGGCCAACGGTGCCCGCCATGTAGAGGAGGGACCCGCCGAGGCCTATGGCTGCCAGGCCGAAGTTGGAGATCATGCCCATGGTGGGCCCCATGGTCATGCCGAGCCCGTCCGCTTCCCGGTAGGCCTCGGCCGCCTCCTGATTGATCCTGCGGAAGTCCTCAGAGACCGCCCTCTCGTGGGCGTAGGCCTGGATGGTCCGCTGGCCGGTGAACATTTCCTCGGTGAAGCCGTTCATGGCGCCGTAGGCAGCGCTCCGCCTGGCGTAGCGGGGTCTCGTCTTCTTCGCCATGCTCCTGGTGAAGAGGATGGAGACGGGAATCGTGAAGAGCATACAGAGGACCAGCGGCGGAGAGATCACGCACATCATGGCAAAGCTTCCCGCCACCGTCACGAGGCAGGTCAGGATCTGGACCACGTCCGCGGACAGGCAGGTCGAGACCACGTCGATGTCGTAGGAGACCCGGCTTATGATATCGCCGGCCTGGTGGCGGTCGAAGTAGCCCACCGGCATCCGCATGAGCTTGTCGAAGACGTCGCGGCGCATATTCTCGGCGATCCGCCGGCCGACCCGCGTCATTCCTACGGTGACCAGGAAGGACAGGAGGCTTGAGAGGGCGTAGGCGGCCAGCATGAGGAGGGCATAGTGCTTCACTGCCGCCATGTCGACATTTCCGGGCCCCAGCCGGTAACCCGCTTCCGCAACACCGATGGCAGCCCCTGCGAAGCGCGGCCCCAGGAGGCTGCCGACGTTGGCTGCGAAGGAGAGGAGGAGGAAAATGACGACCAGCCACTTGTAGACGTAGAGATAGCGGATGATGCGCCGAAGAGTGCCCTTCGCGTCCCTGGGCTTTTCCTTTTTGCGTCCTCGGTCGCCCGGTCCTGGCATGGAATCACCTCCTTCTGTCACAGTCAGTTGATTTGCTCCGTCTGCCGTATTACATAGCTGACAGGATATCAGATGGAGTCCGGTCGTGCCGGATGATCATCCCGCAGGCCTCATTCCATATCCCCCATCTGGATCTCGCAGGTCTCCCTGTAGAAGGGGCAGGTCTGCATCAGGTCCTTGTGGGACCCGTACCCGATGCAGCGCCCGTTGTCCATGACCAGGATCTTCGTCATGCCCATGATGCTGGAGACCCGCTGGGCGATCATGATGACGGTGGCTTCCGGGTAGTCCCGTGAAATGGCGCTCCGCATGGCGGCGTCCGTCCGGTAATCCAGGGCCGAGGAGCTGTCGTCCAGGACCAGGATCTCGGGTGAGGCGGCCAGGGCCCTGGCCACCAGGATCCGCTGCTTCTGGCCGCCGGAGACGTTGGCGCCCCGGATGTCCATCTCATGGTCCAGCCCCTTCGGGAGTTCGGAGATGAATTCCGATGCCTGGGCGCTCGCAGCAGCCTCCCGGACGGCCTCCTCGTCGAGGTCCCTTCCGAAGCTGATATTCCCCCGGATCGTGTCCCGGAAAATGATATCATTCTGAAAAACTGTCCCGAATTTTCTCCTGAGCGCTTCCTTTTCATAGGTCCGCACGTCCCGGCCGTCCACGAAGATACCGCCCTCGTCCGCGTCGTAGAAGCGCATGAGGAGGCTGATGACGGTGGTCTTGCCGCAGCCGGTGGGACCGATGATTCCCAGACTCTCGCCGCGGGCGAGGGAGAAGGAGATGTCAGACAGGGCCTTTTCGCGCTCCTCCCCTGCGAAGGCGGCGCGGTCGGGGACCCGGGGCTCATTTCCGCCCTCAGGATTGTCTATGACAACGCCGTTGTAGGAGAAGCTGACGTGCTCGAAGCGGATGAAGCCGGGGCCGGAGGGCGTCAGGCCGCCGGCTTCGGGCAGGACAGGGTCACCGTCCGGGAGCGCAAGCACGGCGGAGATCCGGTCGGCGCTGGCGCTTGCCCGGGAGATGGTCATGAAGATCCTGGTCAGGCCGAAGATGCCCATGGCGACCATGTTGAAGTAGGTGAGGAAGGCCAGGATGACGCCGGGCTTGATTTCCCCGCTGTTGACGCGTCCGGCGCCGATGATGACGACAAGGGCCAGGCCGCTGTTGAGACAGAGCTGCATGAAGGGGCCGGGGATGGCCATGACCGTGGCGGCGGTGACGTCCTGGTCCGTCAGGGCTGCGTTGGCTTCGCGGAACCGCTTTGATTCGTAGTCCTCCTTGCGGAGGGCCTTGACGACGCGGATGCCAGTGATCGCTTCGCGCATGATGCGGACAACCGCATCCAGACGCTTCTGAACCTTTGTGTAGAGGGGGATACCCCTTGCGGAGACCGTGAGCACGACCGCGATGAGGATGGGCAGCATGACGATCAGGATCAGGGAGAGCTGAAAGTCCATGAGGGCAGAGACGATGATGCCGCCGACCAGCATGATGGGGGCGCGGACGGACAGGGTCTGGAGCTGTTGGACAGCGCTCTGAACGTTGTAACTGTCGCTGGTCATGCGGGAGATCAGACTGGGCAGGCCGACGCCGTCGAAGGATGCGCCGGACAGGTTGACAGTCTTTTCAAAGAGGCTCTGGCGGAGGGCAAAGCTGATCCGGTGGGCATTGTCGACCGCCCGGTGGTTGGCGATGACGTTGAGCGTGCGGACGGCGAAGGCGGTCGCGAACATGGCGCCGCCCCAGAGGAGGACCATGGTCAGATCCCTGGAGGGGACCACCTCGTCGATGATGTGCTCCAGGATCGTGGGCAGAAGAAGCTCGCCGGCGGTGCCGATCAGTTTTATGAGGAGGGCCAGGGCGACGGCCCCGCGGAGCCTGCCCAGGTGGTGGAGGATCAGTTTCATTGGATTACTTACCTGTAAGAAGGATGCCAGAAAAGCAGGGCAGCCAGGCATGCCGGTGGCTGAACAGTTACCATTATGATACCATTCTCTCCGTCCCCTCCGCAAGCGGGCCCTGCCCGCAACTGCCCATTGCGCCATCCGGCCACCTATGGTAATCTTAAGCCGTACACCTCCCCCGCCGGCTGTCGGCGGGCGGCAGCTGTACGGAAAGGGCTGAAGTATGAATTTTGTTTTTATTTCCCCAAATTTCCCCACGGACTACGCGCGCTTCTGTGTATATCTCAAGGAGAACGGCGTCAATGTGCTGGGTATAGGCGACGCCCCCTACGACTCCCTGCGGGATGACCTGAAATGGGCGCTGACCGAGTATTACCGGGTGGATTCTCTGGAAAATTATGACGATATGATCCGGGCCATGGGCTATTTCACCGGCCGCTACGGCAAGATGGACTGGGTCGAGAGCAACAACGAGTACTGGCTGGAGCTGGATGCGGCCCTCCGGACCGACTTCAACATCCTGACCGGCCTCAAGTCCGACGAGGTCGGCCGCTTCCGCAGCAAGTCCGGCATGAAGGCCTACTACGAGAAGGCGGGCGTGCCGACGGCCAGGTGGCAGATGGCCACGGACCTTGCAAGCGCACTCTCCTTCGCCGATGAGGTGGGCTATCCCATCGTCGTGAAGCCGGACCGGGGCGTCGGCGCGGAGGCCACCTACAAGCTGAAGAACGAGGCCGACATGCGCGGCTTCTTCAGAGAGCTTCCGGGCGTGCCCTATATCATGGAGGAGTTCATCCGGGGCGAGGTCACGACCTTCGATGGAATCGCGGACTCCCGGGGCAAGGCCATCTTCTCGGTGAGCCATATCACGCCAGACTCCATCATGGATATGGTAAATGAAGGCATCCCGGTCTGGTATTACGTGGACCGCAAGGTCCCCGCCGACGTCCGCCGCATGGGAGAGAAGACCCTGGAGGTCTTCGACGTGCGGAGCCGGGCCTTCCACCTGGAGTTCTTCCGGCTCACCGAGGACAAGGCGGGGCTGGGGAAGGCCGGCGACCTGATCGGCCTGGAAGTCAATATGCGGCCTGCCGGCGGCTTCACGCCCGACATGATCAACGTCAGCCAGAGTGTAGATATGTTCCGGATCTGGGCGGACATGGTCTGCTTCGACGAGCGGGTCCACCGGTTCGAGGGGCCCAAGGGCTACAGCGTCTACGTCGGACGCCGCGACGACACCGATTACACCTATTCGGGCGGAGAACTCTACGAGCGGTACGAGAAGCATATTTTCCGCATGGGAGAGATGCCGCCTGCCATCGGCCGGGCCATGGGCAACCATTACATTCTCGCCCTCTTCGACGACAAGGAGGAGATGCAGGAATTTGTCTCCACTGTCTTTGCGCCCATCAAACTCAGGTTCCGATAAGACTTCACCCACCCTGCCCGGGATGCAGGGCAATCCCCGCTGCGGGTGTTCCACAGCTGCAGCTTCCGCTTAACAAGGAGGAGACAATCTATGAACAAGCTGCTGATCGCGTCCGACATTCACGGGTCGGCCTACTATTTAAAGAAGCTTTTCGAGCGCATCGATGCTGAGAAGCCGGACCGGATCTTCCTGCTGGGCGACCTGCTCTACCACGGGCCCAGGAACGACCTGCCGAGGGAGTACGATCCGAAGCTCTGCATCGACCTCCTCAACGGAATCCGGGAGGACGTCTTCTGCATCCGCGGCAACTGCGATACGGAGGTGGACCAGATGGTCCTGCGTTTCCCGATCATGGCGGACTATGCCGTTCTTACGCTGGGGGACCGGCTCCTCTACGCCTCCCACGGGCACCATTACGGTGAGAACAATCCGCCGGCTCTGCGGAAGGGAGACATCCTGCTCTGCGGGCACACCCATGTGCCTGCCTGCACGGACCACGGTGACTTCCTTTACATGAACCCGGGCTCGGTGGCCATTCCGAAGGCGGACAGCTGCCCGAGCTATATGGTCTGGGAGCGGGACACCTTTTACTGGAAGAATGTGGAGACCGGGGAGACCTACCGGACCTGGCCGGAAGCGTGAAGGCGGGCTGTTTTCGTGGAAATGAAGCCCGGCCGGGTATTTCAGGGCATAAAAAGAACTCCCCGGCGGCCGAGTAATCTTAGCATTTTCCACAATCAATTCGCACTAAATACCGGCGCAGACCCCTTGCTGCAGGGGCCCTCCTGCTAAGAACCGAAGAGTACTTTCCCATTATAGCGCAGCACAGTGCGATAGAAAAGAGGCACATTATGAAATTTGTGATCCAGCGGGCCAAAGACGCCCGCGTGGAGGTGGACGGCCAGGTCCTCGGCGCCATTGACCACGGCTTTGTCGTCCTCATCGGTGCGGAAAATGACGACACCGAGGCCATCGCCGACATGATGATCAAAAAGCTCCTGGGGCTCAGGATCTTTATGGACGCGGAGGGGAAGACCAATCTGGACCTCAAAGCGGTCGGCGGGGGCCTGCTCCTCATTTCCCAGTTCACCCTCTACGCGGACTGCCGCAAGGGAAACAGGCCTTCCTTCATCAAGGCCGGGAGCCCGGACCATGCCCGGGCCCTCTACGAATATATCATCGAAAAGTGCCGGGAACAGGTCCCGGACACCCAGTGCGGGAGCTTCGGTGCCTACATGCAGGTGACGCTGACCAACGACGGACCATTTACCATCGTGCTGGACTCCGCGGACCTGCTCTCCAGGCGGCGGGGACATGAGGCGGAGTGAGGCGGAATCTCCCATCGGACCAATCGTATCCTTCCATCCCCCGGCCGGGATGTGCAGCGCCCCATTTGACCGGTGCTGAGATGCCACAAATGATAAAGTGGTGTTGTAAATGCGGGCAAAAAGAGGTAAAATAATCCCAGCCTGCCCGGACAGACACTGGATCGGTCCGTCCGGGGTAGGCCAAGTTCTTTAATGAGAGGAGAAACAAAATGGAGAAAAAAGGTCTGATCGCTGAATTTAAGGAATTTGTCATGCGCGGCAACGTTCTTGACATGGCTGTCGGTGTCATCATCGGCGGCGCCTTCGGCACCATCATCACATCCCTGGTCAACGACATCCTGATGCCCGTCATCACTCTGATCACCGGCGGCATCAATTTTGAGAACTGGTTCATCGCCCTGGACGGCGGGACCTACAAGACCCTGGCGGAGGCCACCGAGGCAGGCGCTTCCACCCTCAACTACGGCACTTTCATCACCCAGGTCATCAACTTCCTGATTGTCGCCTTCTGCATCTTCACGGTCGTCAAGGCCTTCAACAAGGCTTCCACCCTCGCGAAGAAGAAGGAAGAGCCGGCTCCGGCAGCCCCGACCACCAAGATCTGCCCCTACTGCAAGTCCGAGATCAACATCGAGGCCAGCCGCTGCCCGAACTGCACGTCCCAGCTGTGATGGGTGGGAGTGCGGACTGCATTTTCCGATAATTGAAGAGAAAAGACCCGCCCGGTCCGCCGAGGCGGGTCTTTTTTCGCGCAGGCGGCATTCGGAGAATGAACGAAGAAGAGGAGATACAGACGGAGCGGCCAGACTTGCAGGGGTGGGAGAGGTCTTTTCAGGGAAGCGTGCAACGGTCCGGAGGCCTGGCGGATTGCTTTTCCCGCCGGAATGGAGTATACTTTGGGGCATACAATCTATCTTTTGGGAGAGTGAAATATGAATGACAGAGTGAAAGCGGACCTGGCCGAGGAGTTCATGCCTCTGGCCCTGTCCATCGCCTCGGAGATGGGAGACGGCTCCATTCCCGAGGAGGACCTGGGTCAGGAGGCCTTTGTGGGCCTCATGGAGGGGCTGGAGATCCTCTCCCGCGCGGACGAGGATGAGTACGGTGAGCGCCTTCCCCTGGAGGAGACGATCGAGGAGGCCATCCGGGCAAGGATCCGGGAAGCCATGGCCGAGCAGAAGGCCCTGGCTGAGCGGGACGACAGGCTCATCGCCCAGGTCGAGCTCATGAACAAGAGCATCAGCCGTCTCACGGAGGAGCTCGGCAGCAAGCCGACGGTGGACGAGCTGGCCAATGACATGGGCATTTCCCAGGTAAAGGTCCTGGAGATCCTAAAGCTCACCGGCGAGACCCTTCCGGAGGACGAGCTGACCCAGGCGGCCAGGGGACTTTGGATGGACAATCCCATGATGAAGGATATGCTCTGAGGGGAAAGGGGGCACACTTACCCCAATCTGTAGTGCGCCATTTGTCCCGGAAGTGAGTATAATGTAGGTGGCCGGAGCCCCATAAGGGGACCGGGCAGGAGAGGAAGACTCATGGAAGAACGGAAGGACATCGAGCGCGAGCTGGCGGCCAGCATAAAGAGCCTGGCCCTCACAATTCCCTTCGAGAAGATCACGATCAGGCAGATCACCGACGGCGCGGGCGTGATCCGGGTGACCTTTTACAACCATTTTCAGGACAAATATGACCTTTTGGAGTGGATCTTGAACACGGAGGTCTTCAATCCGGTCCGGATCCTCAGGGACAACAACATGGTCCGGGAGGCGGTGGTCCTCATTTTCTCGAAGCTCCTCGAGGACAAGGCCTTTTATTCCCGTGTGGCCCAGATGGAGGGGCAGAACTCCTTCCGGGAGCTGGTCTACCAGGCCACCTACCGGTTCATCTACGAGCGGCTCCGGGAGCACACGGTGGTAAAGCCAAGGCACCCCTGGATGAAGGAGGAGTATATAGCCAGCTATTACGCCCAGTCCATGACCTTCGTCCTCATGGAGTGGATCCGTGCCGGCATGACGGTCAGCCCGGAGGAGATGGCTGTCGCCTACGAGTACATCGCCACCAGGTCCCTCGGCGACGTGATCGACGAGCTGGAGGGCAGGAAGCCGGAGAAATAAGAGGCTTCATAAGAATACAAAAAATGGCTTCCGTCAAGGGAACCCTATACACATCGGGACATTTGTCAATCAAATTCGGACAGGCCCCGGGATTTGCTTCTTCAAATCCCGGGGCCTGTTTTTTATAATTCCGCTCGAAAAGGAAAGGACCGGACCGGTCCTTATTTACCGGAAGCCGTCGACATCGGATACCCGGAGGGTAGACGCCGGAGAGGGCAGCCGGGAGGGCAGTGGGGCAGAAGACCACAGCCCGGAAAAATACGCCCCTGCGGGCAGGAAAGGAAGAGATACTATGGAAGCATTCGGAAAGGCGGTGGTAAAGCTCAGGTGTGTGATCCTGATCCTGGCCATCGCCCTGCTCATCCCATCGGCCATCGGAATGCAGAAGACCAGGGTCAACTACGACGTCCTGTTCTATCTGCCGAAGGATATCGAGACCATGGTGGGGCAGGACCTTCTGGTCAAGGAGTTCGGCACCGGCGCGGTATCCATGCTGGTGGCGGAGGACCAGAGTCTCAGCGAGACCGCGGCCATGAAGGCCGAGGTCGAGAAAGTGGACCATGTAAAGAACGTGGTCTGGTATGACAGCTTTATGGACCTGAGCGTACCTGTGGAGGTCCTTCCCGGGAAGGTCCGGGAGGCCTTCTTTAACGGGGACGCGACCATCATGTTCGTCATTTACGACACGACCAGCTCCCAGGAGGAGACCATGAAGGCCGTGGAGGACATCCGGCTGGTCCTGGACGAACACGCCTACCTGGCCGGCATCACGGGCATCACCACGGACACCAAGAACCTGGCGGACGCCGAGGAGCCGGTCTACGTCGGGATTGCCGTCCTGCTGGCCTTCCTCATCGGAGCCCTGACCATGGACACCTTCCTCGCGCCGGTCATCTTCCTGCTCTCCATCGGGTGTGCCATCCTCTACAACCTGGGCACCAACTACTTTCTGGGGCAGGTATCCTACATCACCAAGGCCCTGGCCTCCGTGCTCCAGCTGGGCGTGACCATGGACTATTCCATCTTCCTCTGGCACAGCTTCAAGGAGAACCAGGCGGCCATGGGGGATGACCAGAAGGCCATGTCCACGGCCATAGAGCAGACCATCCAGTCCGTGGTCGGCTCCTCGGTCACCACCATCGCGGGCTTCGTGGCCCTCTGCTTCATGAGCTTTACGCTGGGCATGGACATCGGCGTGGTCATGGCCAAGGGCGTCGTCTTCGGCGTCATCTGCTGCGTGACCATCCTGCCGGCCATGATCCTGGTCTTCGACAAGCTCATCGAGAAGACCCGCCACAGGCCGATCATTCCGAAGCTCTCCGCCCTGCCGGGCTTCGTCGCCAAACACTACCGGGGCATCCTCATCGCCTTCTGCCTGATCTGGATCCCGGCGGTCTGGGGCTACACCCACACCCAGGTCTATTACGAGCTGGACACCTCCCTTCCGAGGGACCTGCCCTCCATCGTGGCCAACCAGAAGCTCTCCGAGGACTTCGACATGGCTGTCACCCACATCCTCCTTGTGGACTCGGACGTGGAGCCGGCCAAGGTGGAGGCCATGTGCGGGGAGATGAAGAAGGTCGACGGCGTCAAGTCCGTGCTGGGCATCGACGCGGTCCTCGGATCCCAGGTACCCAGAAAGCTCCTGCCGGACAAGCTGAGAGAGGAACTCATGAGTGAAGACTACCAGATGATGGTCATCACGAGCTCCTACAAGACGGCCTCGGACGAGGTCAACGCCCAGATCACCCAGTTAAATGAAATCCTGGACCGGTATGACAAGGGCGGCATGCTCATCGGCGAGGCGCCCCTGACCAAGGATTTGATTTCCGTCACAGCCCACGATTTCAACGTGGTCAACTGGGTGTCCATTGGGTTCATTTTCCTCATCATCTTCTTTGTCTTCCGGTCGGTGAGCCTGCCCTTCCTGCTGGTGGTGGTGATCGAGTTCGCCATCTTCATCAACATGGGCATTCCGGGCTTCACGGGAACCAGACTTCCCTTCGTGGCTTCCATCGTCATCGGCACCATCCAGCTGGGCTCCACAGTCGACTACGCGATCCTCATGACCAGCCGCTACCAGGCTGAGCGTCGGAGCGGCCGGAGCCGGGAGGAGTCGGTGGAGATCGCCCACCGGACCTCGATCCAGAGCATCCTGGTCAGCGCCTTCTGCTTCTTCGGCGCGACCTTCGGCGTCGGCATCTACTCCAACATCTCCATGATCTCCTCCCTCTGCATCCTCATGGCCAGAGGCGCGCTGATTTCCATGGCGGTGGTCCTTGTGGTCCTGCCGGCGGTCCTCATGCTGGCGGATCCGGTGATCGTGAGAAGCTCCATGCATTTCCTGCCGGACAAGGGAGAAGAGAGCCGGGAAGCGGGTGCCTGCGGGCAGCCATACATAAAGAGTTTAAACTGACAGACTGAAATAAGCAGGGGCGAAGGCCCCCGCTTTGGGAGGATAAAATGAAAGCATTGACAAGAAAGACACTGGCGGGGAGCCTCACCGGCATTCTTGCCCTCTCGATGGCTGTGAACCCGACCCTCGCGATGGCTGCTGAGGCCGACGGCGAGGTCGCCGCTGAAGCGGAGAGCGCCGGGGCCGGAGCAATCGCCCCCGAAGACCTGGCTGAGAAAATCACCGGGGAAGCCGGGAAGGACAGCGGAAAGTCCGAGACAGTGTATGTATTTACCGACACAGCCGGAGCTGTGAACGACGTCATCGTGAGCAGTCACCTGAAGAACCCGGAGGAGGCGGAGACCCTTCAGGACGAGACGAGCCTGACGGACATCCGGAACATAGAGGGAGGCGCTTCCTATACCAACAACGGAAACTCTTACACCTGGAATGCAGGCGGGGAGGACGTTTACTACCAGGGAACGTCGACGCAGACGCCTCCTGTGGGCATCGAGATCACCTACCTGCTTGACGGGAAGGAGGTCTCCGGCGAGGAGCTGGCCCACAAGAGCGGCGACGTGACCATTCGGATCCATTACACCAACAGCGCCTCCGTGGACGGCGTCTATGTGCCCTTCACAGCGGCCACCGGCCTGGTCTTCTCCAATGACAACGTCGCAGACGTGACCGTCGACCACGGCTCTGTCATCTCCGAGGGAGCCAATACGGTCGTGGTCGGGCTTGGCTTCCCGGGCCTTCAGGACAGCCTCTCCGACATCAGGGATGAATTCGAAGAGAAGGTGGAGGAGTCCGACGAGGACAGCAGCCTCAAGGACAGGCTGAAAGAACTGGAGATCCCCGACACCGTCGAGATCAAGCTGAAAGCCACCGACTTCCAGGAGGCCATGTGCATGACCCTGGTCTTCTCCGACCTGCCCGCCGATGAGGAAAATGAGACCAGCGACCTCTTCGACGACCTGGACGGAAAGGTATCCGAGCTCACGGACGGAGGCGAGAAACTCGCAGACGGAGCAGGCAAGCTTACGGACGCCCTGACCACTGTCGATGAGAAGATGCCGGACCTTACGGATGGCAGCGGGAAGCTGGCGACCGGCGTAAAAGAATACACGGACGGCGTTTCCAAGGTCAAGGACGGCGCGGATCAGCTGTCAGACGGCGCAAAAACGGCTGCCGAGGGCGCTTCCACATTGTCCTCAGGCATCAAGGAGTATACGGACGGCGTCTCCAAGGTCAATGAAGGCGCCGGAACACTGGAGAGCGGCGCTGAGACCGCCGCAAAGGGCGCCGGAACCCTGGCGAAGGGCGTCAAGGATTATACGGACGGCGTGGCAGCTGTCGACGAAGGCGCCGGCAAGCTTAAAGGCGGCGCTTCCGAGGCCGCAAAAGGCGCAGCCGGCCTCGCCGGTGGCGTCAAGGACTATACAGACGGCGTGAGCTCCGTCGACAGCGGCGTGTCGGCCCTTCAGGAGGGCATCTCCGAAGCCGTGGCCGGTGCGGGTGCTCTCGCGAAGGGCGTCAAGGACTACACGGACGGCGTCAGCGCTGTGAAGAAGGGCGCGGACAGTCTGAACGAAGGCGCGAAGGCCCTGAACGCCAAATCTGAGGAACTGAACTCCGGCGCCTCCGCCCTTTCCGGAGGCGTGGATACCCTCGCAGAAGGCGTCGCGAAGGCCTCTGAAGGCGCGGCAGCGCTGACAAGCGGCGGCAAGACCCTCAATGCAGGCATGAAGAACCTTTCGGAGCAGGCCGGCGCACTGGCCGGCGGCATCCAGAGTGTTGCCGGCGGACTTGCGGAGATCGACAGCAATTCAAAGGCCCTCTCTGACGGGGCAGACGCAGTCAAATCCGGTATTCAGCAGCTCGCAGGCGGCGCCGCGGCCCTGCCGGAGGAGGCCCAGGTCACGCAGATCGCCGAAGCTCTGGGCAGCGCGGCTTCCGGCCTTGCCAGTGTCAGCGAAGGGCTGACGGGGGCGTCTGACGGCGTCACCGCTTCCGCTTCGGCTGTCAGCACGGCCGCCGAAGGCCTGACCACCTCCGCTTCCGCCATCAGCGGGGCCAGAGACAACATCCAGAGTTCCGCTGCATCCATAAAGAGCAGCGTATCCGGACTCGACGAGGCCTGCAGCGGCGCACGCAGCGCCTTGGACAGTGCCTCTGCGGCTGCCTCCGAGGCGGCAAATTCAGCCCAGTCCGTCCTGAACGGGGCCAGGGATGGAGCCGTGAATGCAGGCGCCTCCGTCTCCGTCGACACTTCCGCTGTGACAGCGGCTTTGAACGCCACTGACCTGACGGAGGAAGAGAAGAACAGCATTCTCTCTGCCGTGAACAGTGCCCTGGCAGGCGCCAAGAGCCAGGCCGCTGCCGCAACCGCGGACACTATGGTCTCTGCGGGGGCCGGCATTGCGGACAGCCTGAACGGACATGCCTCCGCAATCAGCGCCCAGGCATCCGCCCTGGAAAACGGCGTGTCCTCCGTGAAGGCCGCCTCTGAGAGCATCACCTCAAATGCAGACACCCTCGCCTCCACCGCTTCAGGGCTCAAGGGAGATATTGACTCCCTTTCCACCAATGCCCAGGCGGCGGCCGGGTATGCTCCGGCCCTCAAGCAGAGCGCTTCGGCGGTCAGCCAGGTATCCGGGGCCCTCTCCGAGGAGAAAGCCCTCCTCGCCGGCGCCTCCGAGATCCTCGGCGGCGTGAATACCCTGAGAAATGGCATTGATTCCCTGA
>CACXEL010000074.1 GCA_902766655.1 uncultured Lachnospiraceae bacterium
CCATGCGGGCCATGAGCCTGGCCTCCGAGCAGCCCACCGCTGTCCTCGACTGGAACAACAACTACGGAGACGAGGAGAATAAGGTCATTCTCTTCCACTGCGGACCGGTGGCCCAGAGCCTCATGACCGGCAAGGGAACCGTCACCAACCACAAGATGTTCGACAAGACCGATCCCGGCTCCGGCTGGGGCAGCAACGAGGGCAGGATCAAGGCCTTCCCGACCACCATCTCCAACTGCCAGACCAAGGATGGAAAGATCCTCATCTATGCCTCCGAGGCGGAATTCACGGACGATCCTATCGAGAGCAGCTTCTTCGGCTGCGCCGGCGTATGCGAGATCCCGGATATGGAGAACAAGCTGATCCGCCTGGCCCGCGGCGGCTTCAAGCACCACACCAGTGTGGGCGTCGGCCACATGAAGGACATTCTGAAAGAGGCTTTCACCACCTATCTGCACTACGACTGGGTAGAGATTGACGGATGATCTGCAGGTAGAAAGTAAGGGCCGACAGACGGCAGGCCGGAGCATTCGAAACAGGCAATGCCCCGGCAGCTGCCTGCGGCAGGGAAGATCCGCGCGCTGTACCTCAACGGATCGCTCATATGTTATTGGGAGGAAACAATGAAAATCGGAGGACTGGACATCGGCACGACCGGCTGCAAGCTGACTGTCTTTGACGAGCAGGGAGTGCAGCTGGGCAAGGCCTACCGGGACTACCCGGTGCGCCGGGCGGTCAGCGGGCATGAAATCGACATTTCCACCATGATGGAGAGCGTCTACGCCGTGATCGGCGAGATGGCCGGCCGTTACCCGGATATCGCCGGCATCGGCGTGACAAGCTTCGGCGAGACCTTCGTTATGACCGACGAGGCGGGCCGGCCCCTTCACAACGCCATGCTCTACACCGACCATCGCGGGGCCGAAGAGTGCGAAGAGCTCATCGAAAAAATCGGGCGGGATAAGATCGCCGAAATCACCGGCCTCGCGCCACATGAAATGTATTCCATTTCCAAGATGATGTGGATCAAAAAGCACAGGCCTGCGGTCTACGCCGCGGCCAGGCATATCCTCCTGATCGAGGATTTCGTGGTCTGGCACCTGACGGGCAGGGCCCGGATCGACTACTCCCTGGCCACCCGCACCATGGCCTTCGACATCCACACACTCACATGGAGCCATGAGATCTTCGAAGCGGCCGGGATCGACGAGTCGCTCATGAGCGAAACAGTGCCGACGGGCACCTCCGCCGGCGCCATAACTGCGGAGACGGCCGCGAGGACCGGGCTCGATCCGGCCTGTGTCATCGTTTCCGTCGCCCACGACCAGGTGGCTGCGGCGACCGGGGCCGGCGCCTTTGACGGCTCGGTGGCTGTGGACGGGGCGGGCACCGTGGAGTGCCTGACGCCCATTTACGACACTATTCCGGAAATCCCGGTGATGGCCAAGGGCTTTTTCTCCGTTGTCCCCTATATTATTCCGGGCAAATATGTGGCTTACGCCTTCTCCTATACCGGCGGCGCCCTGATCCAGTGGGCCATGGAGACCTTCGGCAGAGGCGAGACAAATGAGACCATGGAGAAGGCCTACGAGGGGAATGACCCCACAGGTCTCCTGGTGCTCCCGCATTTTGCCGGCGCGGCTACCCCCTATATGGACACAGGCTCCAAGGGAGCCATCCTGGGGCTGACCACCTCGACAACGGCCGCCGACATCTACCGCGCCTGCATGGAGGGCGTGGCCTACGAGATGAGGCTCAACTATGAGTCGCTGGCCGGGTCGGGAATCCATTTCACGCGCCTGAGCGCAACAGGCGGCGGAGCCCGGTCCAAGCTCTGGATGCAGATGAAGGCGGACGTGCTGGGGCTGCCCATCACGGCCCTCAGGACCGTCGACGCGGGCACCGTGGGATCTGCCATGCTGACGGGCATTGCCGTGGGAGTCTTTAAGGACCTGGGGGATGCCGCGGACCACATGGTGCGGGAGATGGAGACCTATCATCCCGACTGGGAAATGCATGCGAAATATATGAAGATATACGAGCGGTACAAGGCTGTTTACAGCGCCGTCCGCCCGCTGATGTGACCAGGCTGTGATATAATCAAGTGAGGCAGCGGTCCCCGTGACTGCTCTTCATGGCCGGACGATGAAAAGGAGTAATACTATGCTTGTCAATTTAAATGAGATCCTGGCCCTGGCGGAAGAAAAGCATTGCGCCGTGGGCGCTTTCAATACCCCCAACCTCGAGTGCGTCAACGCCGTGATCGATGCGGCGGAGAGGCTGGGCGTTCCTGTTATCATTTCCCATGCGGAGCTGCATGAAGAGATATCGCCCCTCGCCAAGATCGGCCCCGTCATGGTCCAGGCTGCGAAGCTTGCCAAGATCCCCGTCTGCGTCCATCTGGACCACTGCGAGACCCTGTCCTACATGCAGGAAGCATTGGACCTGGGCTTCACCGGCGTCATGTACGACGGCAGCACCCTTCCCTACGAGGAGAACCTGACCAACACGAAGAAGGCAGTGGCCATGGCGAAGAACTATAACTGCGGCGTGGAAGCCGAGCTCGGCGCCCTGGCCTCCCGCGAGGGCGGTGCGGCCAGCGCTTCCGGACCTGTCTACACGGATCCCGACGAGGCCGTGGCCTTCTGCCGCGAGACCGGGATCGACGCCCTGGCGCCCAGCTTCGGCACCGCCCACGGCATCTACAAGGCCAAGCCTGTGCTGGACCTTGACAGAGTGAAGACCATCTCCGAGAAGACCGGCCTGCCCCTGGTCATGCACGGCGGCAGCGGCGTGAGCCCGGAGGACTACCGCACGGGTATCCGCAACGGTCTTCGGAAGATCAATTATTACAGCTACATGTCCAAGGCCGGCACCACAGCTGTGAAGGAGCTGCTC
>CACXEL010000075.1 GCA_902766655.1 uncultured Lachnospiraceae bacterium
CAGGGGCCGGACCACCCGATCCTCTGGACCGCGGCGGAGAGCTCGTACCTCAAATTTTACATTTTCCAGGTCGTGAAGGACAGACGGTAAGGCGGGAGTGCCGGCGCGGAAGGCGATGGCCCGGGCAGGACATCGCGGTAAAGGGAACCGGCATATGGCCGGGCCATGAAGGGAGAATAATAATGGACAGGCAGGCAATGGCAATCAGGAAGCTACAGGAAGCCCATCAGGAGCATGTGCTCCGTTTCTGGGATGAACTGACGGGGGACGAGCGGGAGGCACTCGCCAGCCAGGTCATGGGCATAGATTTCTCCGTCCTTGAAGCCGCACAGGAAGGGCCGGCCGCATCAGATTCCGGCACCGTTCGCCCGCTGCCGGCCCTGGAGCTCGGGGAAGTGGAGCGGGAGAAGGACCGCTTTGAAGCAGCCGGGCTCAAGGCCCTGCAGGAAGGCAGGGTATGTGCTGTCCTGCTTGCGGGAGGCATGGGAACACGCCTCGGCTCCTCCGCGCCCAAGGGCATGTTCGACCTTGGGAAGACCAGACATGTCTTCATTTTCCAGAGGGCCTTCGAGGTGCTCCTTGCGGTCTGCGGGAGGATCGGCAGGCCGATCCGCTTCTTTATCATGACGAGCGAGCTGAACGACAAGGCCACCAGGGCCTTTATTGAGGAGCAGAACTATTTCGGATACGATCCCGCCTATGTGACCTTCTTCACCCAGGACATGGCGCCGGCCGTGGACTTTGCCGGGCATGTCCTCATGGAATCGAAAGGCCGGATCGCCACGGCTCCCAACGGGAACGGCGGATGGCTGACCTCCATGGCCAGGGCGGGCCTTCTGGAAGTCATGCATCGGGAGGGAATCGAGTGGATCAACGTCTTCGGTGTGGACAATGTCCTCGCGCGGATCTGTGACCCGGTCTTCGTCGGCGCGACCCTCCTCTCCGGGTGCGCCACGTCGGTCAAGGTGGTCAGGAAGGCCTTCCCGGAGGAGAAGATGGGCGTCATGTGCCTGAAGGACGGCAGACCGGCCGTCATCGAGTACACAGAGCTGACCGATGAACTGAGAAATGAAAAGAACGACAAGGGCGAGCCGGCCTACAACTTCGGCGTCACCGTCAACTACCTCTTCCACCTGGGCGAGGCGGAGAAGGTCATGAACGGGAACTTTGCCCTCCACCTGGCCAGAAAGAAGATCCCCTGCATCGATGCGGCCGGGTGCCCTGTCACCCCTGACGAGCCGAACGGCATCAAGTTCGAGCTCTTCATTTTCGACCTTCTGAGTCAGATGCCCGGTTGCCTGCCCGTCGAGGTGGTGCGGGAGCAGGAGTTCGCCCCGGTCAAGAACCGGACCGGCGTCGATTCCGTGGAGAGCGCCAGGCGTCTCCTTGAATTGAACGGCATTTCCCTTTGAACGGGCATTATGAGTTTACAGTTATGAATTCCGGGGCTCCGGCCCCTGTTCTGAACTATGAGGATTATATATGGAAGATAAAAAAGTCGCGCTGCTCATCGACTCGGACAATGTGTCCGCCAAGTACCTGAACGGTATTTTCGATGAGCTGGCGCAATACGGAACCATCACGTATCGCCGGATCTACGGCGATTTCACCAGCCACAACAATGCCAAGTGGAGCGAGAAGCTCCTCGAGAGGTCCATCATACCCATTCAGCAGTTCTCCAACACGACCGGCAAGAATGCCACGGACTCGGCGCTGATCATAGACGCCATGGACCTGCTCTATACCTCCAACGTGGACGGCTTCTGCATCGTCTCCTCGGACAGCGACTTTACACGACTGGCCAGCCGCCTGCGCGAATCCGGTAAGATGGTCATCGGAATGGGCGAGAAGAAAACGCCGGATTCCTTCCGGGCAGCCTGCACGGTCTTCACGGAGCTCGAGAACCTGCTGGAGAATGAGAATGCGGTCACCAAGGGCGGTACCGACCGCGAGACGATCCAGGCCGACATCATCAACATCATCACCCAGAATGACAACAAGGGCAAGACCACCGGCTCCGGCGAGATTGGGTCCAAGCTCCAGAACAAGTATCCGGACTTCGACATCCGGACCTTTGGCTACAGCCAGCTTTCCAAGTTCCTGGAGGATATGCCCGGCATCGAGGTGATCAAGGAGCACCATGCCATCACGGTGGCCATCAAGGATGAGGCCACGGAGGCTGACATGGTCGGAAGGTCCATCGTGGAGATGGTCCGCAGGCGCAGCGGCAAGCCCATCGCGCTGGCGACCCTGGGTCAGGAGATCCGCAAGACCAACCCCAATTTCAACGTCCGTCTCTACGGCTACAGCACCCTCTACAAGTTCATCGAGAGCATTCCCGAGCTGTCCATCAAGGGCAGCGGGGCGGACCGCAAGGTGGTCTACAACGGGAGTGCCCGGGGAAATTATTGATAAGATAATGAAAGAAGAGCCCGGGCAAGGGCGGCCTTGCTGCGGAGTTCCCGGCGGGGAGGGATTCTGATCCGGTGATCCGCCGTGCGGGGTTAAACACAAAAATCGCTGCAGATGCGTCTGCAGCGATTTTTTTTCCGGTACATATGCTTGTCCGGGCAGGCCGTTGTCCGTCAGTCCTGCTCTCTGAAGGTGATCTCCGTATCCGTCATGGACTCGATGATGGCGAGGGACTTGACGTCGATGCCTCGGGCTCTGAGCTCCCGGCCGCCGTCCTGGAAGCCCTTCTCGATTACGATGCCTACCCCCTCGAGGGTAGCGCCGGACTTCTCGATGATGTCGATGAGGCCGTTCACGGCGCAGCCGTTGGCCAGGAAGTCGTCAACGACGAGGACGTGGTCCTCCGGACCCAGGAAGCGCTTGGCGAGAATGACGTCGTAAGTCTTTCTGTGGGTGTAGGACTGGACCTTGGTGGTGTACTGGTCGCCGTCCAGATTGATGGACTGGGCCTTTTTTGCGAAGACCACAGGGGCATTGAAATACTGGGCGGTGATGCAGGCGATGCCGATACCAGAGGCCTCGATGGTAAGGATCTTGTTTACGGGCTTGTCTGAGAAGAGACGCTTGAACTCTTTGCCGATCTCGTTGATGAAGGGAATGTCCATCTGGTGGTTGATGAAGCTGTCGACTTTGAGGATCTGGCCGGGCCGGACCTGGCCATCCTTCAGGATTCTCTCTTCGAGTGCTTTCATATTAAGGCGGTTCCTCCTTGGCTCCTATGAATGAAATACCGCGAAATGTGTTGATTTCCCGGTTCATCTGCCGGGTGATCCCATTCTACAACGAAAAATCCGGCTTGACAATAAAAACAGCCAAAAAGCAGAGGGATTTTTTGTGCTTGTTTGCTGAAGAAACCGGCCAAACTGTGTCCAAAGAAGTCAATAATACGGTCCTGTTGAGACGACAGCTCATTTTTGATGGTGATTATAAGAGATAAATCAGCAATTGTGCGGGCATATTGTGCTGAAAACGGAGAAAAAATTATGCAATGTTGACAATGCGAATCGGAAGATGTAATATGCGCTCAGCAGCGGAAGGAAAGGTTAATGCAGGATTTCTGCTGCTCAGTCGGAAAAGAAAGGAGTGATTCAAATGACTGACTACACAATCAGACTTTCCACGGGAGACGTCAGGGATTTTGCCTGCCTGACGCAAAAGACCCCCTGCGATGTCGATCTTCTGGACAACCGCTATGTGGTGAATGCGAAGTCGATCATGGGCGTTTTCTCTCTGGACCTCTCCGGGTCTCTGACACTGAGGATCTATGGCATGGATACGGAATACATCTCGGCTGTCAGAAGGTATATGGTAGAAGAAAGCGCAGCCTGATAGGCTGGCGGTAATTGAAGATTGTGATCGGGCCCTGCTCAGGCAGGGCCTTTTTTGTTTCGGCGACCGCCTTCACTGAGTGACCGCAGGGAGTCAGACGCATTCGGAGAAGTCCAGCAGGATAAAGGGCAGAACATACCGTGCCTGATTGCTGTAATGCCCGTGCTTTTCGCATGACTTTTTCTTCATGGATGCAAAAAGGACGCTGAGCGGTTATACTGTATGTATGAGTGAGAATAAGCGCGACAGGACAAGTGAATCGGAGAAGATCGTCAGGACATCAGTGCGTGCCATGGTGGAGTTCATCCTGCGCAGCGGGGACCTGGATGCCAGGGCCGGCGCCGGTATGGACCGGGAAGCCATGCTGGCCGGCGGGCGGATCCACCGGAAGCTTCAGAAGGCGGCCGGCAGCGGCTACAAGGCAGAGGTGCCCTTGAGCGAGGACACGGACTGCGGCGGCTTTGTCATCCGGGTGGAAGGCAGGGCAGACGGCATTTTCAGCGAATCCAGGCATCTGGCTCAGATGCATCTTACGGCTGACGAGCCGGGCGGCCACTGGGAGCAGGCAAGCTTCGCGGACGGACTTCCGGGGAGGCACACAGACAGCCTGCCGGGTGAAGAATTTCAGGAAAACGGCCGGGCAACGGTTCCGCCCCTTCCGGCGGAGGACCTGCCGGAGACAATATCCTTCATCGACGAGATCAAGGGCGTTTACATGGACATAGACCGCCTCACGGAGCCGGTGCCGGTCCATCTGGCCCAGGCCATGTGCTACGCCGCCATATATTTAAATAAGGAAGAACTGCCCGTCATCGGTGTGCGCATGACCTATGCCAACCTGGAAAATGAACACACCCGCGCCTTTCATGTCCTCTTTACCGCCGCCGATATCCGTGCCTGGTATACGGATGTCGTAGGCCGGTACGAGCGCTGGGCCAGGCGGCAGATCGAGTGGGAGAAGGTCCGGAACGCCTCCATGAAGGACCTGTCCTTCCCTTTCCCCTACCGGGAAGGTCAGAAAAATCTGGTCGCCTCAGTCTACAGGACCATAGCCGACAGGAAGGAGCTTTTCCTCATGGCGCCCACCGGCGTCGGCAAGACCATGTCGGTGGTCTACCCGTCCGTCAGGGCCATGGGGGAGGGGCTGGCCTCCAGGATCTTCTATCTGACGGCCAAGAACCAGACCATCACGGTGGGCTGGGAGGCTTTCCGGATCCTGCGGGAGAAGGGGCTGCGGCTCAAGGCGGTCGTGATCACCGCCAAGGACAAGATCTGCCCCTACGCCGAGCCGAGCTGCAATCCCGATGACTGCCGGTACGCGCGCGGCCATTTCGACCGGGTCAACGATGCGGTCTTTGAGGCCCTCGGCCGGATCGACTATTTTGACAGGACGACCGTGGCGGAGATTGCAGAGGCAGCGCAGGTCTGTCCCTTCGAGCTTTCGCTGGACATCTCTTCCTGGGCGGACGCCATCCTCGGCGACTACAACTATGCCTTCGACCCGAACGCCCGCCTCAAGCGGTTCTTCGGCGAGGGCATGAAGGGTGATTACATTTTCCTCGCGGACGAGGCCCACAACCTGCTGGATCGGGCCAGGGAAATGTATTCCGCCGTCCTTGTCAAGGACCACGTCCTGGCCGCGAAGAAGGTGGTCAAGGAGAAGAGCAAAAAGACGGAGCGGGCCCTGGAGAAGCTGAACAGGCAGCTGCTCTCCCTCCGCCGGAGCTTCGAGGAGGCCCGGGCAGGCGCCTTGGAAGGTGCCGAAGGGAAGAATGAGAACAAGGAAGATCCCCTGAAGGCCGGACACGATACGCTGTCTTTTGCGGAGCTGGGAAGCGTCACAGAGGCTGCCATCAGGGCTGCGGGAGAAATGGATGCTCTCTTCAAGGAGGAGAGGAGCCCGTCCTTCCGGGAGGAGGTCCTGGACTTCTACTTTGAGCTCCGGGCCTTTATCGCAAGGCTCGAGGAGATTGACGACGACTACATCATCTATACGTCCTTCGACGCGGAGGGGCATTTTCAGCTGACGCTCCGCTGCGTCAACCCGGCCAGGCAGCTCCAGGCCGTGGCGGACAGGGGCCGGGCGGCCGTCTTCTTCTCCGCGACCCTCCTACCGGTCGCCTACTACAAGGCCCATTTCAGCACCCGGGAGGACAATTACGCCATCTACGCCCGGTCTCCCTTCCGGGATGAGCAGAAGAGGATCCTGATCGGGCGGGACGTGAGCACCCGCTTCAGGAGCCGGGGACCCGCCATGTACCGGCGGATCGCCCGCTATATTCACGACACGGCGGTCTCCCACAGCGGCAACTATATAGCTTTCTTCCCCTCCTACAAGTTCATGGCCGAGGTCCTCGAGGTCTACCGAAAGGAGTTCGACGAGGAGGGGGTGAGCTGGGTGGCCCAGAGCCGCTACATGGGGGAGATGGACAGGGAGATCTTCCTGGAGAACTTTTACGAGGAGCCCGGGACCACCCTGGTCGGCTTCTGCGTCATGGGCGGCGTCTTTGCGGAGGGCATCGACCTGGTCGGCTCCCGGCTGATCGGCGCTGTCATCGTGGGCTGCGGCCTGCCGCAGGTGTCCGATGACGTGGAGCTCCTCCGGGAGTACTACGACGCGAAGGATGGGACCGGCTTCGCGAGCGCCTACCTCTACCCGGGCATGAACAAGGTCCTCCAGTCGGCCGGACGCGTCATCCGGACCGCCGCTGACCGGGGCGTGATCGTCCTCCTGGACGACCGCTTCCTGAGCCCGGACTGCCAGCGCCTCTTCCCGAGAGAGTGGGAGAGCTGGTATGTGGTCCGCGAGGAGGAAGCCGGCGGTCTTCTGAGGGACTTCTGGGCCAATGAAAATGCCGACGAAACGACGGGCGGGAGCGGGGATTTGAGTTAAAATCCCAATAGTATTGACCCTGCCGGTATGATATACTTTTACTGGTTATCAGGCGCCGGTCAGCCCTTTTCACGCTGCTCACGGCGCATAAGCAAGGCAAGACGCAAGGAGACAGAATGGTCAGAAGAGTTTATGTAGAAAAGAAGCCGGCGTTCGCGGTCCAGGCCAAGGACCTCCGCCACGAAATCAGACATTACCTTCACATTGACGCCTGCGAGGACGTCCGTGTTTTCATCCGCTACGATGTCGAGAATATCTCGGATCCGGTCTACGACAAGGCAAAAAAGACGGTCTTCGCCGAGCCGCCCGTGGATGACCTCTACGAGGAGGTCCTTCCCGCCGAGGCGCGTCCCAACAGGGTCTTTTCCGTGGAATTCCTGCCCGGCCAGTTCGACCAGAGGGCTGACTCTGCGGAGCAGTGCATCCGTTTCCTCGATGAAAATGAAGCCCCCGTCGTCCACACCGCCGTCACCTACATGATCATCGGCGATATCACCGACGAGGATCTGGCCCGGATCGAGGCCGACCGGATCAACCCGGTGGATTCCAGGGCTACCGGCGAGGTCAAGCCGGAGACGCTGGCGGCGGATTACCCGGAGCCGGCGGATGTCCTCATTTTCGACGGTTTTACGGCACTTCCGGAAGCGGAGCTGAAGGAGCTTTACGACTCCCTGGGCCTCGCCATGACCTTCCGCGATTTCCAGTTCATTCAGGACCACTTTGCCTCCGAGGAGAAGCGCGATCCCTCCATCACGGAGATCCGCGTCCTCGACACCTACTGGTCCGACCTCTGCCGCCACACCACCTTCCTCACAGAGCTGACCGACGTTCAGTTCGGCGAAGGCGACATGCGGGCCCCTATCGAGAATACCTTCCAGCAGTACCTGGCCGACCGCGACGTC
>CACXEL010000076.1 GCA_902766655.1 uncultured Lachnospiraceae bacterium
ACCGTCTACTTCAAGCTGACCGGCAAGGAGCATGATCCGATCGAGCTGACCGCTGTCCGCGGCCACGATGCCGGCATCCGCGAAGCTTCCATCGATATCAACGGCACCGTCGTGAACGTCGCCATCGCTTCCGGTATGAAGAGCGCCAGCGTCCTCCTCGACGAGATCCGCGAAGGCAAGTCCAAGTATCAGTTCATCGAGATCATGGGCTGCCCGGGCGGCTGCATCAACGGCGGTGGCCAGCCGTACGTGAGACCCTGCTTCCTGCCGAACGAGTCCGACGACATCCTCGACACCTACAAGGAGAAGAGAGCGAAGGCCCTCTACACCGAGGACGAGCGCCAGGTCCTTCGTCAGTCCCACAAGAACCCGCAGATCATCGAGCTCTATGAGAAGTTCCTGGGCGAGCCCAACTCTCATCTTGCTCATGAGCTCCTGCACACCTCCTACGCGGCCAGGGAGCGCTTCGCCGACTGAGCCTCGTGACCCATCACCCACCCGCGGGACAGCCTTTTGGCTGTCCCGCTTTTTTTACGTTATGGGCCGAGGCAGGATGGGCAAAAGGGTTGCGGCGGGACAGGGAATTGGATTGCTTTTCGAGGGCATGTGGGTTTACAATAATAACAGGACGGTGAAGAGATATGACTGATAAGAAAATGAGCGGGAACAAGACGATGATCACGGACCTCACGCAAGGGAGCGTGGCGAAGCAGATGTTTGCATTTGCCATGCCTCTTTTTGTGGCCAACGCCCTGCAGGCGGTCTACAATCTGGTGGACATGGTGGTCGTGGGCCAGGTGGTCGGCGGCGCGGGCATGTCGGCTGTGTCCATCGGAGGGGATATTCTCCATATCCTGACCTTTCTGGCCATGGGCTTTTCGTCGGCGGGGCAGGTCCTGATCGCCCAGTACGTCGGAGCCGGGAAAATGGACGAGATGCGGCGGCTGATCGGCACCATGTTCACGCTGCTGATCTCGATTGCGCTGGTCATCTCGGTCATCTGCTTCGCACTGAGATATCCGATCCTGAACATTCTGAATACGCCGGCCGAGTCCTACGAGTACACGAGGGATTATATGGTCACCTGCATCGTGGGGCTGGTCTTCATTTACGGATACAATATCGTGTCGGCCATCCTGCGAGGGATGGGGGATTCGAGGAGGCCCTTTGTCTTTATCGCCATTGCGGCGGTGCTCAATACGGTGCTGGACATCCTCTTCGTGGCGGTATTCCACATGGCGGCCTTTGGGGCGGCTCTCGCGACGGTGATCGGGCAGGCGGTGAGCTTTATCGTCTCGATCATCTATCTGTACAGACACAAGGAGAACTTCGGGTTCGACTTTGCACCGGAGAGCTTCAGGATTGACAGGAGGATCGTGCGTCCGCTTCTGCAGCTGGGCATTCCCATGGCCATCCAGTCGGCGGCGGTCAGCCTGTCCAAGATCGTGCTGACCAGCTGGATCAACGCGGAGGGCGTGGTCTTCTCGGCCCTGTCCGGCATCTATAACAAGACGGGCATGATGATGGGTATCGTCTCCAACTCCTTCACCACGGCGGCCAGCTCCATGGTGGGGCAGAACCTGGGAGCCAGAAAATACGACCGGGTGCCCCGGATCATCGGGACAGCGCTGCTCACAGGCGGTATTATTTCCACGGTGGCTTCGGTCTTTGTCATCGCTTTCCCGGACGCCCTGTGCGCCCTCTTCACCAAAGACAAGGCTGTTCTGGCCCAGGCAGCCCTGCTGACGCTGCCGATTGTGCTCAATTTCTTCGGCGGCGCTTCCAGGTCCGGCGCCTTCGGCCTCATCAACGGGTCCGGCAATTCCAATCTGAATCTTCTGGTGGCCATCCTTGACGGGATGATCGCCAGGGTCGGCCTGGCGGCCTTCATGGGCTTTGCCCTGGGCATGCGGTGCCGGGGCTTCTGGCTGGGTGACGCCCTGGCCGGGTATATGCCCTTTGTGATCGGGAGTGTGTTCTTCGTTTCCGGAAAGTGGAAGAGAAGTGTGTGAAGCTTCCCCGCGCAGCATACAGCACCTGTATACAGAACACCAAGCAAGGAGGACATTATGAAAATCAGGACCATCATCACCCAGGACGCCGAGGTCGATGACCAGAATTCGCTGCGGCATTTCCTCTTCTACGCCAACGAAGTGGACCTGCAGGGCATCGTGCAGACATCCTCGAAGTTCCACTGGCGCGGCATCCCCGGCGCCGTGAGACCTGCGGAAGAGGTAAAGATAGAGGACTTTGGCTTCGATGAGATCAAGGCCCCCTTTGACACTCCCTACCGCTGGACCGGCACCGACTGGATGTTCCGGGAGATCGACGAGTACGAGAAGGATTATCCCAATCTGGTAAAGCACGCAGATGGCTATCCGACGCCCGATTATCTGCGCTCCATCACCAAGATTGGAAATATAGGCTACGAGGGTGAGATGGAGGCCTCGACCGATGGCTCCGAGCTCATCCGGAGCCGGATTCTGGACGAGGATCCGAGGACCCTCTACCTCCAGGTCTGGGGCGGCTGCAACACGATTGCCCGGGCCCTCCTGGACATCCAGACCGAGTACCAGGGCAAGCCGGGCTGGGAA
>CACXEL010000077.1 GCA_902766655.1 uncultured Lachnospiraceae bacterium
ACCGACGTAGATGTCGACGTCCGGATGGGCTTCCTCAAGGGCCTTCAGACCTTCCGGAGCGGCAATGATGCACAGGAAGCGGATGTTGCGGCAGCCGTGTTTCTTGAGCTGGTTGATGGCGTCGACGGCGGAACCACCGGTGGCCAGCATGGGATCGACGACAAAGACGTCTCTCTCCTCGACGTCAGCCGGGAGCTTGCAGTAATATTCCACCGGGGCCAGGGTCTCCGGATCGCGGTAGAGACCGATGTGGCCGACCTTGGCGGACGGGATGAGGGTCTGGATGCCGGGTACCATGCCCAGACCGGCTCTCAGGATCGGAACGACGGCCAGCTTCTTGCCGGCCAGGCGCTTGGCGACGGTATGACCCATAGGCGTATCGACAGGACTGTCCTCCAGCTTCAGGTCTCTGGTTGCTTCAAAGCACTCCAGCATGGCAATCTCACCGATCATCTCCCTGAAGTCGCGCGTACCTGTGTTGATATCGCGGATGATGCCGATCTTGTGCTGAATAAGCGGATGGTCCATAATGACTGTCTTGCCCATAATATCCTCCTGTGTAGTTAAGTGTATTTATGCATACACGCCGGCATCTGCCTGCGCGCTTAATGCTCACGCTTCTATGATCTGGTGGCCGGCCGCCTTGAGGAGCCGGTTCATGATCGCGTCGCCCATTCTGGGTGTGTTGAATGCCTCGGAATAGATCCTGTCCACGCCGTCGTCGTCAAATTCCCGAAGGACCCGGAAGAGGTGGCTGGCGATCTCCTTGTCGTTGGCCAGGGATCCGATATTCTTGACGTCTCTCGCCTCGTACCGGCCGGCGGACTCTGTCGGGGCGATCACGCCGCACTTAAGGCCCCGGGCTTCATCTTCCCGGACCAGGGCGTTGATTTTTGCCACGACCCGGTCCTCCTCCCCCTCGACGATGGTCAGGGCTGCTCTGGGAGCATAATGCCGATAGCGCATACCCGGCGCCTTGGGCCGGAGACCGGCTGTCGCGCCCTCGTCGGTCAGGCCGGGATCCATCCGGACCTCGCCCAGCACCGCTTCAAGCTTGTCCCGGTTGACATAACCCGGCCGCAGAATGACCGGCACCTCCTCGGTGAAGTCGACAATCGTGGACTCCAGGCCGATCCGGACACTGCCGCCGTCCAGGATCATCTCTATTTTCCCGTCCAGGTCTCCCAGGACGTGTTCGGCCGTCGTCGGCGAAGGCCGGCCCGAAGTGTTGGCGGAGGGGGCGGCGATATAGCCGCCGGAAGCGGCGATGAGGGCCAGCGCGATCGAATTGTTGGGCATCCGGACCGCCACGGTATCAAGGCCGCCGCTGGTCTCATAGGGGACCAGGTCCGTCTTTTCAAAAATCATGGTCAGCGGACCCGGCCACCAGACCTCTGCCAGGCGCAGCGCGCTCTCGGGCACCCGCCTTGCGATCGGATAAAGGTGGTCCATATCCGCAATGTGAACGATCAGAGGATTGTCGGAGGGGCGGCCCTTGGCAGCATATATTTTTCTTGAGGCCTCCGGGTTCAGGGCATCGCCGCCCAGCCCGTATACGGTCTCCGTGGGAAATGCCACCAACCCGCCTGCCTTCAGAATCTCCCCCGCCCGCCGCACCATAGTCTCGTCCGGGCAGGCGGGATCAAGCTTTATGAATTCGGTCTTCATTTTCAGATCAGTCGGCTCCTTCCGTCGGGACTTCACGCTTGCCCTCAGGGGCATCCCCGTCCGCTTTGGAAGCGGTGAGCAGACCGGTCTCCGGGTAATCTTCCTCGTAACCGAACTCATCCTCGTCGTCCGTGAAGCCCTGGAGCTCCTCGGGAAGCTCCGAGCTCAGCATATGGATATCCCGGTAGGAGTTCATGAACCGCTTCTGGACCTGGTTGATCAGCTCCACAATGCTCTCCATCTCCGTCCGGATGGCGGTATACTTCTTTCTGGCCGTTCCGATGCTGGCTGCGATCTCCGCGTCCACATAGGCCTTCTTCTTGGCGGCTATGTCCTCTGCCTGGGCGATGATGCGGTCGTGCTCGTCATGGGCCGTGCTCACCAGCTTGTTGACTTCATTTCTCGCATCGGCCAGGAGCTTGTCGCGGTTTCCCTCGGCGTCAGTCAGGATCCGCTCGCCCTCTCTGCGGCAGCCCGCCATGAGGTCATCGGCCTCGCTCTTCTTCTGCTCGGCGTAGCCGTCAGCTTCATTCCTTGTCTTCCTGGCGTAGGCATCGGCGTCCCCACGGGTCTCGGCCGTGTAGCGGTCCGCCTCGCTTCTCGCCTTGTTGATGTAGGTGTCGGCTTCCGCGGTCTTGCCGGCCAGATAGGCCTCCGCCTGACTCCTGGCCTTGCTGCGGATATTCTCGGCATCGGTCACGATCGCCTGGTAATCCCGCTCGGAAGCCTCCTTCTTACTGTCGGCCTCCGTCCGGGCCTTCTCCTCGATCTCCTTCGCCCGCACCTGGGCGTCATAGACCAGGGAGCCGATCAGGGAATAGTTGTCGATGTAGGGCTGATACTTGTCCTGGACATTTCTCTCCAGGGCCTCGTACTTTTCGTCCTTGGCGACCAGACGGTTATTGAGTTCCGCGATCACCTTGTCCCGCTGGCGGATCTCCGCCTTCAGATCTGCCAGGACCTTCTCGTTCTCATCGTCCTTCTTCTGCATGTAGGCGATGACTTCGTCCTTGTTGAAGCCCATGAAGGCTGACTTAAACGTTTTGTAGTCGTACATACTTCCTCCTTTGCCTGCCATAGGACTCTCAGGTCTGCGATCTGAGTGCGTCGGCCAGGACAGGCCAGACATCCCCGGTCTCAAGCCCCAGCTTCCAGGCGGCCGCACCCGCCAGCTCCTTCTCCCGGATGAGAGCGAGCTTTAAGGCCAGAGACTTGGCATCCTCCAGCCAGACCTGAATGTAACTGTCACCGGTAATAAGCTCGGAATAATACTGCCCGGCTTCGTTGTCCCAGTTCCTGGTCATACCCCTCTCTTCGAGATAGCTCTCCGCCTCCCACATGCCCATGGCCTTGCTGGTGAGCGAAGCGCCGCTCCCGTCCCAGATCCGTGTAAAGAAGGGAATCGCCTCGATGACCTGCCCGGAGGGAACCTCCTTCAGGGTATCGGAGATGCCTTTCTCAACAAAGGGCAGAGAAGCCACGGAACCGGCTTCGGTATCCCCCGCATGGTGTTCGTCGTAGCACATACAGATAATGTAGTCTGCCACGCGGGCCTGCTCCGCCCTGTTCAGGTACCTGGTGTAGGTCGGGACGTAATCGTCAACGGAGAGCACCAGGGCCTTCGCCCGGCACTCAGCCGAAAGCTCCCGGATGAACTCAAGATAGCAGGGCGCGCATTCCTCGGATACGTTCTCGAAATCCAGGTTGACGCCGTCCGCCCCGACAGCCGTCACCTCATCCAGGATCCGGCCGATTATTTTTTCCCGCCGGGCTCTCGTGGAGAGAGCCTCCAGGGTGGAGGTCGTCCCGTTGACCGCGCCATCGAAATCGTTGGCCACAGCCCAGACCTTAAGGCCCAGGGCATGGGCCGTCTTCACATATGACTGGGAGGCCAGGGAACTCATCTCCCCGTCCGCCGACTCCAGATAGAACCAGGTCGGCGCCACGACGTTGACGCCCTGCGCCTTCTCCATGAGCCCCGCCAGCGCGTCATTGGCCGCCTGGGAGGTCGTCTGATGGAAGACAAGGCCAATCTTCTCCTCCGAAAGAAGGTGGGTGTAGTCTCCCGCCCGCTTGTCCAGCGCCACGTCAAAGGCGAAGCTGCTGCTGACCTGCTTCGCGGAAATGAACCCCGTATATCCGTCAGCCGTGGTCACCATGGTCCACCCGCGCGGCACGTCACCGTTGTCCCCGAGGATCAGGGTCTCTCCGCCGGCAACGTCCTTCAGGATATCGGCCCGGATGTCGGCGTCCTCACGGACGACCGCGTCCTCCAGGGCGTAAACGCCGGTCATCTCCGGCACGGTCGCAATCACCACACGGGCCGGCGCTTCGTAAACGTCCGCCCTGCAGTCGGACCAGGTCCGGACCAGGTCCAGGGAGACGTAGGCCGCCCCGTCGATCAGGAGGGCGTCGGACGATCCGTCCTGGCCGAATACACAGTTCACAATATCGAGCGGGGACGTGACCAGGACGCCCTCCTCCTTCTCACTCCAGTAGAAAGAAGGATTTATGTCATTTCTGACTGTCTCCACCGGCAGGAAGATCCGGCCGTCGACCACCCGGCCCTTCTGTCCGGTCAGGCGTCCGTTCACAATGACGGCTGCCTCCCCGCTGCCTTCTATATGAAAGTACTGAGCCCCGTCCACGTAGTCCGTGGAGGGCTTCCACGCATCGCTGACGAACATCACACCCCCCACGATCGCCACCATGACGACCAGGAATATGATGCCCGCCACCGGGCTGTTCTTTTTATTCTTCATATTACCTGATATTACCTCACTCGGACGCAGCGCCTGCCCTCATCCGGCAGCTGTCCTGCGCCGCCTCCCGGCCGCATTTTGGCAAAAAGGCCGGAAAGCCCATATTTCCTGCTATTTTATCATCAATCATCGAATTCGTAAACATCGTTCTTGGGGAAGATGCCTTCAGACATCAAAAAAGGATGACTATTCGGCCCCGTCACGGCCAGGGAAAGGATCGGAACACAAAAAAACATTCCTCCGGTGCAGCTTTCGGGGCTTTATACACGATCGGAGGAATGCCTGTATTCATTTAGCCATCCACCCTCGCCGGGCGGAAATTGTTAAATCCATCTTCCTGTTATTCCAGTCAGAGTTCCACATCCCTGACGGCAGCTTCTATAGCGTCCCTGGCCTCCTCCTTTCAAGCAATCGTTCTCCGCCGTCCCACGCGTCAACCAGCCGTCCGCACTGCCGCACATATACGGACAGACGGACAGCCCGGACCGCGCATATGGACCGCGCGTCAAAGCCGTGTTCGTGAGATATACCACATTTGCAGAGAAAGAACCGGTCAAAAGCCCGGTCCAGAAGGCCTTCATGGACTCCATCTTGCTTCATTTTCGTCCATCTGTCAACGGATCGATGGCAACTCGGGAGAATAGTATCACTAATCCCCGAAATTCGATAAGATATTTGTATTCCGCGGAAAATGAATCCATGGCTTCATTTCCCGACTCTTCTTCAGCCCAGGTCTGAGAGCTGCTCCAGGGCGTTGTCCTTCAGGATGACCTTCTCGTGCTCGGCCATGTGGGCCTCCCCGGCGGTCGTAATGTTCTCCCTGGCCCCATACTCGGAAAGAATGTTGACAGTCTTGTTGAATTCCTCCGGCGTGTGGTCCCCGACCCTGGCGACCAGAACATAGTCGCCGCTCCGGCGGCGGTACAGGGAATTCGGTCCCCGATAGAAGCCCGCAGTCCCGGCCGCGGCCGCGATTGCCTCCTCGATGGTCCGGAAGCGGAATGCGCAGATCACCTGCTTTCCGGGTTCCTCCTCCTGCCGGGGCGCAGCCTTCCGGCTCCTGTTCTCCTTGCGCGGGGCGGACGCTCCCTTTCTGGCCTCGTAGATCTTCTGGATCACGTCCAGAATGTCGTCCGCGCCGCCCACCTCCTCAAAGCCGGCCTCCGGCGGCGTGCCCTGGGGCGTGAACTTGGAGAAGCGGGTGTCCAGCTCTTCCGGATCCTCGACCTTGGAAATAAAGAGCACAATGCTGTCCGCACTCGGCACCGCTTCGATCATGAGTGGTATGTTGTCCGCACTGAAGCCGAAGCGGTCGTAGGCTTCCATGAGCATTTCACGGAAGAGCTCCCGGGTCTTGCGGGAACCGTAGGCGAGCTCGCTCAGCCTGATCTTCCGGTCGGAGAGGTCATCGATGGTCAGCGTGCACTTGATCTGATTGTCGTTAATCTTCTCTATTTTCATCTGTTCACCCATGGAGGTACAGGACCTCCATCCCAAAAGGTGACTTTTGCCCTTCCGGCAAAAGCGCCGTATTCTTGTCTAGATAATACATTACCCGGTCTTTTCTGTAAACATTTGTTTTTCGGAAACGAAGGCTTTGGTCCGGCTAATGTGATGCTCCATTCAGACTGATTTCGCAAAGTTGTCTGAATTTCCGAAATGTTAGTCTTGGCTTACTTGCTCTTTCACCTATAAAATGTATGTGTATTAAAGATGCGACCGCCTGGAGCGGCCAGGTTATCATATTAGGAGGATTCTACAATGGCATATGTTATTTCTGATGAGTGTGTAAGCTGCGGAACATGCGAGTCCGAGTGCCCGGTCGGTGCTATCTCTCAAGGTGCAGAGCATTATGAGATTGACGCTGATGCCTGCGTCGAGTGCGGAACATGCGCCGGCGTATGCCCGATGGAAGCCATCAGCCTTGAATGATTTCAACCAAAAAGCTTTACAGAAGTGCCTGGTCCTGAAGGACCGGGCACTTTTTGCATGGACTGATGGGCAAAAGGCCGCAATGAGCATGCCGCAGACTCGCGAACTGAGTTCGCTCGTTGTCGCGGCATTCGCCGTATGCACATGGACTGATGGGCAAAAGGCCGCAATGAGCCATGCCGCAGACTCGCGAACACAGTTCGCTCGTTGTCGCGGCATTCGCCGTATGCAGGCAGAAAGGCAGAGGCCTGTGTGAGAGCAAGCTCTCCCCCAGGCCTCTGCCTTTCTGCCTGCGCATGGCTCATTGCTTACGCGCATAAGAAGAAGCCGCATGGCAGGTGCGGCTTCTAATTTAAAAAAGGGAAGGAGTTCCGCCTCCCGGCGGATAAAATGAAAAAGAAAAAGGTAATTGGCTTTGTCAGTAAGTATTTTCTTACTGAAGATATATTATCTTTTACTTATGAACTCGATATGAAAAGATTTCCAACAATTGGTGAATCCTTTGTTCATTTTCTGTTCATAAAATGTTATAATTCCTCCCACGAATGCTTCGGACGGCAGGATTTCCCGTCGAAAGATTCATATAAGTGCCTTTCGGTGCACGGAAGAGATCAGATCCTGTTGCAGGTCTTCATTTTACCCACATGAAAAGTCCGTTCGGTATACCGGATATACCGAACGGACTTTTTATTCTTCGGTGTGAGCAGTACGATCACATGGCGTGGGTCCGGCCAAGATCGAAGGCTTCATGGATGGCGTTGGCTGCGCGCTCGCAGTCATCCTCGTTGATGAGAACAGTGACGCGGATCTCGGAGGTGGAAATCATGTTGATGTTGATGTCCTCATTGTAAAGGGCCTCGAACATCTTGGCCGCGACGCCCGGATTGGACATCATGCCGGCACCGACTATGGAGACCTTGGCGACGTTCTTGTCGCAGGAAAGGGATTCGTAATTGAGTCTGGCCTTGTTGGCCTCGATGACGGCCACAGCCTCATCCACGTATTCATCCTCGCAGGTGAAGGAAATGTCCTTGGTCCCTTCGCGTCCGATGGACTGCAGGATCACGTCCACATTGATCTTCGCCTTGGCCAGGACATCGAAAAGCCTGAATGCGACCCCGGGGCGGTCCTTGAGACCCATCACAGAGACACGGTCTGCATTTTTGTCGATGGCGACACCGCTGATTAACATTCTTTCCACAGTTACTTCCTCCTTGACCATGGTTCCTTCGGAATAATTGAGACTGGAGCGGACGACTAGCTTGACCCCGTATTTCTTGGCCATTTCCACGGAGCGATTGTGGAGGACACCGGCACCCAGGGTGGCCAGGTCCAGCATCTCGTCGTAGGTGATCTCCTTGAGCTTGCGGGCAGTCGGAACGATGCGCGGGTCGGCCGTATAGACGCCGTCCACGTCCGTGTAGATCTCACAGGCATCCGCATGAAGGGCGGCCGCCAGAGCTACCGCGGTCGTATCGGAGCCGCCGCGTCCCAGCGTGGTGTAGTCATCATACTTGTTGATGCCCTGGAAGCCCGTCACGATGACGATCTTCCTGTCCTCCAGTTCATGGAGGATGCGCTCGCGGTCGATCCGCTTCAGGCGGGCGTTGCCGTAGGTGCTGGTTGTGTGCATGGCGATCTGGTAGGCGTTCAGGGATACAGCACGCACGCCCAGGGCATCCATGGCCATACCCATCATGGCGACAGAGACCTGTTCACCGGTGGTCATCAGCATGTCAAGCTCACGCTTGGGCGGCTTGGGGTTCACCTCATGAGCCAGCTTGATGAGATCATCCGTCGTCTTTCCCATAGCCGAAAGCACGACCACGATGTCGTTTCCTTTATTATAGTCCTCAACACAGCGTCTCGCGACGTTCATGATCCGTTCCGGCGTGCCGACCGAGGTCCCGCCGAATTTTTTCACAATCAACATTCCTGATACTGTCTCCTCTCCAGCCCCGGTACCCGAATAAAAATGAAGCCAGGCCGGGAAATACATCCTCGGATCCCCGTTCTGCGGAGACCCGGGCCCCCAAAAAGGAACGAGGGTCTATCTGTGTGCGCCCCTTCACAGGGCGTTCATCTGCTTTTTATGCTCTGCGGATACACTTGAGGATCTTCCTGGTCCCCGAAGCGATTACCCGGAAAGCGGCCTCGGTCATGACCTCTGTCATCACGCCGATCTCACCCGGCATATCCGGGAGGACCACCGTCGGCACGTCCCCGAAGACCTCAGCAGCCTCGGCCTTTGTGCCTGCGAAGCGGACGAAGAAGGCGTGGGGGACGTCGTCCGTGGACAGAAGCTCCGTCTCCTCGCTGGACCAGTCGGAGAGAATGGTCCTGCCGAGATGTCTGGCAGCCGTCACCACGTCTCCGGCGACGGCGGAAGCGGTCGGCATTCTGCCGGCGCCGCTGCCGTAGAACATGCCATCGCCCAGGGCATTTCCGTGGACACAGATCGCGTTCAGAACGCCGTCCACGTGATAGAGCATATTGTCGGAGCCAACCAGCATGGGCGCCACCATGGCCCAGATACCTTCCTCGGTGCGTTTGGAGCAAGCCAGGAGCTTGATCTTAAGACCCATGGCACGCGCGTAGGCGATGTCCTCGGTCTCGACGGCACTGATGCCCTCCGTATAGATATTCCGGTAGGAAATGTGCTTATGGTAAGCCATCGTAGAGAGGATGGCCAGCTTTCTCTGGGCGTCATGCCCCTCGATGTCCGCCTCCGGATGGAGCTCGGCAAAGCCCTTGGCCTGTGCCTCCCGGAGAGCCGTCTCGAAAGCGGTGCCGCTCTCCGCCATCTGGGTCAGGATGTAGTTGGTCGTTCCGTTCACGATACCGGTGACCGACTCGATCTCGTCAGCGGTCAGAGCGTTATCCAGCGCATGGATGATGGGGATACCGCCCCCGCAGCTGGCCTCAAAGAGGTAATTGATATTCTTCTCCCTGGCGATCTCCCTGAGTTCAACACCGTGCTCGGCGACCAGCTCCTTGTTGGAGGTGCAGACGCTCTTGCCGGCAAGCAGGGCACTCTTCGTGAACTGGTAGGCGGGCCTTAAGCCGCCCATGGTCTCGACGACGATGGATACCTCCGGGTCGTCCAGGATGTCCTGATAATTGTGGGTCAGGACCTCCATGACCGGGTCGCCGGGGAACTCGCGGAGGTCCAGGACGTACTTGACCCGGATCTCATCTCCCGCCCGGCGGGCAATGGCATCAGCGTTCATAGTGAGCACCTGGTAAACGCCGGCACCGACCGTTCCGTAACCTAAAATGGAAGCGTAAATCATGGCTTTAACTCCGTTCATCATGGGCACAGACGGGTCCCGGAGGACCTGTCCGTGCGTAACAGTTGCGTATATAGGCAGCGCGGCTTACCGGATGGCCACCGTGTCCGCAGCGGCCTCCCTGGCGCGTCCGCCCAGGGCCTCCCACTTGAGGAAGGCGTTGATGAAGGGGTCGATCCCTCCGTCCAGGACCTTCTGGGCATTGGTCTGCTCCTCGCCGGTCCTGAGATCCTTGATCAGCTGATAGGGCTGCAGGAAATAGGACCTGATCTGGTTGCCCCAGGCGATCTCAGCGACCTTGCCGCGGATGTCGTCCAGCTTGTCCGCATTCTGCTGCTTTTTCAGCATGAAGAGCTTGATCTTGAGTTCCTGGAAGGCCTTGTCCTTGTTCTGGAACTGAGACCGCTCGTTCTGGCAGGTGACCACGATGCCCGTCGGAAAATGCGTGATCCGGATAGCCGAGGACGTCTTGTTGATGTGCTGGCCGCCGGCGCCGGAGGAGCGGTAGGTATCGATCCGGATGTCCTTGGGATCGATCTCGATGTCCAGGTCCTCCTCGATGTCCGGCATGACTTCGCAGGCCGAGAAGGAGGTCTGCCGCTTGCCGTTGGCATTGAAGGGGGAAATGCGGACAAGCCTGTGGACGCCGTGTTCTCCCTTCAAGAGGCCGTAGGCGTTCTCTCCGTTGACCTGGAAGGTGACGGATTTGAGACCTGCCTCATCGCCCTCGAGGAGGTCAAGCACCTCGACGCTGAGCCCGTGGGCATCCGCCCACCGGGTATACATGCGGTAAAGCATGTTGGTCCAGTCCATAGCCTCGGTCCCGCCCGTACCCGCATGCAGCGTCACGATGGCGTTGCAGCCATCGTACTCGCCGGCCAGAAGGGTCTTCAGACGGATCTTCTCGTAGCTCTCCTTAAAGTCGTTGAACATGGCCTGCACTTCAGGAACGATCTCCGGATCCGGCTCCTCGTCGGCCATCTCAATCATGTCCCGGATATCGTCCCGGGCCGCAACGAGGGCTGCGTAGCCGCTCACGTCGGCCTTGAGCGCAGCCAGCTCTTTTGTCTTCTTCTGAGCTGCCTCCGGATCATTCCAGATGGCCGCGTCCGCCATCAACCGGTCCAGCTCCTCGATTCGCTTTTCTTTTACAGCGAGGTTAAAGTGAATCCCTCATTTCAACTAAAGGTTCGTCGTAGGAATTCAGTTCGTATCTGATCGGATCTAACTCTACCAATAGTCTCACCCTCTTTCATGAATACGCCCTCTGTGATCGGCAGAGGGGGAAGGCAGCGCCGCCCCGACGAAGGCAGGCCGCCAGGCCGTCAGCTTCCGCGCAAAGCACGCGGATCCAAGCGGGAATGCCGTTCCGCGGACATCTCCCGCCTGCGGGCAGCCAGAAGAACTCACAGGCCGCCTGCAAAATTTAAACAGAAACAATATACACAAAAAATCCCCGGTATGCAAGGAAAGATGAAAAAAAGCTTCAAAGTTCACACCGGAGGGATAGTATCCTCCCGCACCGCTTTCTCCGCACAGTTGGCTGGTCCGGGTCGAAAAGTCACAGGAGCCGTGCCATATCCTCCGGTATCGGCGCCTCCACCCGGATCCGCTCCCCCGTGAAGGGCTGGTCGAATTCGGACACCGCCGCGTGCAGGGCGGTCCGCTCCATCCCAAAGGACCCTGCATGGCCGTAGAGGGCGTCCCCGACCAGGGGATGGCCGGTATGGCTCATGTGGACCCGGATCTGATGGGTCCGGCCGGTGGCGATCTCGAGCTCCACCAGGGCATATCCCTCGTACCGCTGCCGGACGCGGTAGAAGGTCAGGGCGTAGTCGCCGCCTTCACGGGCGACCCGCTTCTGCATGTCCGTGAATTCCCGCTCGATGGGGAGCTCGATCCGGCCTTCATTTTCCTCGAAAACGCCCTCGCAGAGGGCCAGGTAGAGCTTGCGGCGCACACCGCGCTCGGACTGGCGGGTCAGGATGGCCACCGCGCTCCGGCTCTTCCCGAAGCAGATTACGCCGCTGGTCTCCTTGTCCAGCCGCCCGGCGACGCGGCACTCATGGGGCTCCCCCTTTTCATTAAAGTAGTGAGCCAGATAGTTGGCCATCGTGTCGGAAAAATGGCCGTGGGATGGGTGAACGCAAAGCCCCGCCGGCTTGTTCAGGCAGATGAGGTCCTCGTCCTCGTACAGGACCTCCAGGGGGCCGGGCACAGGGTAGATCCGCTCGCTTGGCCCGTCATCCAGCCGGATCTCGACCAGGTCGCCGGGGACAAGGACCCGGCTCACCCGGACCTCCTCGCCGTTGACCGTGATGCCTCTTTCCGTGATGAACTTGGCCCGGGCCACGTCGTGCCCCACCAGGTGGTAATGGCGGACCATGATATCCCGGACAGTCCGCCCCTCGTCCGAGGGCAGGGCCGTGTAGGTCAGCGTCCTCACAGCTCGTACTCCCTGATCTCGCAGTTGGAGATGAACCAGCTGACCAG